>JANQIZ010000144.1 GCA_028281895.1 Dehalococcoidia bacterium | reverse complement strand
GATTGACCAGGTAGAACGAGTCCCAGCGCTCTGCCAGCCACGTGTTGCCGGGTTGACCGCGCTCAAGAACCACGTGCTCTTGCCCGAGCCTTTTGAGGTGATAGCTCACGCTCAGGCCAGATCCTCCGGCGCCAATCACGACTATCTGGTGCTGCTCTGTCAGGGCTTTCTGCTCCATGCGACATGTCAACAGGTTTCGACTCGCCATTTTGTCAGCCACCGTGCAGCGCTGCTTTGCGTGAGTGTGAGGAAAGACGCTGCACACGAAAGAGGGACGCGGCCCAGACGCAGTTCGCGCTGCAGACCGCTAAACTCGAAACATGGCCTCGGAACCTCGAATCACACAAGACCACCAGGACAGCCGCTTCCTCGCAGCTCTGCGCAGGGGCGCTGTCCTTTCAGACGGGGCAACAGGCTCGCTGCTGTTTGAGCTGACCGGCCGGCTGTCAGAGCGCAACCACGTCTACGAGGCGCTCAACATCGAAAACCCCGACCTGATCAGGCAAGTTCACCTGTCTCACCTCCAGGCCGGCGCGACGGCCCTTAAGACGAACACCTTCGGAGCGAACGACCCGGTGCTGGCTCGGCTTGGCATCACTGGCAAGACGGCGGAGATCAATCGGGCAGCGGTCAAGCTGGCGCGCAGCTCTATCGAGACATTCGCCGCACAGACCCCAGATGCTGACATCGACCGATTCGTCCTCGGATCGGTGGGACCGGTATCGGGCCATGTTGATGTCTCAGACACTTACGAGACCCAGCTTCGAGCGCTGATCTCCGCAGGTGTCGACGCTCTGCTTTTCGAAACGTTCGACTCGCTCCCATTTGCGCTCGAAGTCGTCCGATTCGCAGCATCGATCGCAGACTGCCCGCCGATCGTCCTGCACGTCGCGCTTCGCCAGCAAGGCGAGGGTGGCGACTGGAATATCGAGCCGTCGGATTACATCGCCCAGGCCGCGGCTGCCGGCGCATCAGTGATTGGAGTCAACTGCTGCGCTCCGTGGGAGGCAGAGGAGTTCATGAGGCGGGCCAGCGAGACCCCTGAATACAGGTCCGGCGCCGTCCAGCTATCTGCGATGCCGAACGCCGGCGGGTTCGAGCGGATCGGCCACAGGTTCATGTCAAGGGTGAATCCCGAGTTCATGGGACGAAACTCAAGAACCCTCGTCGAGAACGGCGCAAGGCTCGTGGGAGGATGCTGCGAGGTGCACCCGGAACATGTCCGGGAGATGAGCGCTTTCCTTCGCTCCCACGATCCTGCGACCCGGTCAGCGCTATCGGTGCCCAGCACCAGGGAACCCGTTGGGCCCGATCGCAAGGCAACCAATGGCCCGTTTTCGAAGAAGCTCTTCGCGGGAGAGTTCGCAGTGAGCGTCGAGATGCTGCCGCCGAGGGGCACCGGACCGGGACTCCTGCGATCCAAGGCTGAACTAATACAGGAGATCGCATCAAGTCGGCTTGCTGACGCTGTCGATGTGACGGACGGATCGCGGGGCATACCGCTGATGCCTCCGGGTGACTTCATACAGGCGGTGAAGGAGCAGTCGCAGGACCCGAACCTCGGGCAGCGCATCGAGCTGATCCCTCACTTCACCGCCCGCGACCTCAATCTGATGGGAGTCCAGAGCCGCCTCATCGGCTACCACGCACGCGGCATCCACAACGTCCTGTTCGTCACCGGCGATCCGCCCAAGATGTCGCCAAGCTACCCGCGCTCAACAGCCGTGTTCGATCTCGACTCGACGCGCATGATCGAGCTTGCAAATCGAGGCCTTAATGCTGGTGTTGATTTCGGTGGCCAGCCACTAGGCAGGCAGAAGAACCCCGAGACTCACTTCACCATCGGCACCGGTTTCGAACCGGAATCCCTGGACGGCAAGGGAGAGTTGGAGAAGCTTGAGCGAAAGCTGGAGGTGGGAGCCGACTATGTGATGACGCAGCCGGTCTTCAACTGGAGTGCACTCGGCCAGTTGGAGAATGTTCGGAGGCGTGCGCGAATAGTGGTCGGAGTGATGGTGCTGACAAGCCTTGCTCACACAGAGCGATTCGCGCAGGTGCCTGGAGTGCAGGTGCCGAAGTCCGTGTTCGACCTGCTCGGCTCATATGACGATGAGCAGGATCAGCGCAAGGCAGGGCTCGATCTGGCAATTGAGCAGGCGCAGCGAGTGAAAGCGGAAGGGTGGTCCGGGCTCTACCTGATGTCACCTGCATCGGCTGCAGCGATCCCGGAAGTCCTCAGCGGTTTCGCCAGCGGCTGACTCAGGCCTTCAAAAATCACAATCCGAACTGCATATAGCTGGAATTGACGTACAGATTAGATCGTCAGAATCAGCTTACTGGCTGACGGCTCCGGTCGGCTCGCCATCGCCAATCTGCTCACGGCTCAGCAGCATCGGAAGACGCCTGGATACCAGCTCCAGTTCCTCCTCACGAGTCCTGATCCGGCCATTCAATCGAGCCGTCTTCAGCTCCTGCAGCAGTTGGCCCATCACCGGCCCGCGGGGAACACCGCTCTCTGCGAGATCGTCGCCCGTGACCTCCACGCGAACCTCTCGATGACGCCGCAGGTACGCCTCGACGTGCTGCCTCTGGTGCGTCTTCGGTCCAGCGACTCGCTGCACCTCAAGCACAGGCACCGGTATCCGCTCCACCAGCTCGACAACCTCGCTTGGCAACAGGCCCGGAGATTCGAGCACAGGCGCTATCTCGCGGAACTTCGATGTCCCGCGAATCACAGCCTGCCACGCGCCATCTGGAGCCAGTCGCTCGATCAACGACTCTGCTTCCTGCTCGGTCAGCGAAGACGTCATGCAGGCCACGAAGAGCAGTTCATCCACGCCTGAGCTGCGCCTGCCGAAGTGCTCCAGCGCCTTGAGACTGCTCTCTGGCACTCTCAGCGCAGGCGATATCGCGCTCAGCACGCCAAGCTCCTCGGCTCGCCTGAACACCTCGATCCGGTCGTCCTCTGCCAGCATCTTTCGCAGTTCAGCCAGGATTCGAGCGGAACTCAGCCGGTCCAGGTACGACCGGTCTCGGTCCAGCGCCTCGGCAGTCTCGATCTCCAGCTTGAAGCCCAGGCGAACCTCGTATCGAACAGTTCGAAGGATGCGCGTCGGGTCGTCCTGGAAGCTGTTGTCATGCAGGAACCTGATCCTGCCTCTCGCGCAGTCCGAAAACCCCTTGTAGGGATCGAGCAGGCTGCCCCAAGAATCGGGCAGCAGGCTGGCGGCCATGGCATTCACTGAGAAGTCTCGACGCCGCAGGTCATCGTGCATGCCTGAAGGAGTGACATCCGGCAGGGCAGCAGGCGCTGAGTACCTCTCCGAGCGGGCAGTCGCAACATCGACTCGGCCGATCGGCGCATCGATCACGGCTGTTCCGAACTGGGAAACCGAGCCAGCGGTTCCGCCGATCCTCTCGGCGAGCGCTCGTGCGAAACGCGGACCGTTGCCAACTACGACGATATCGGGATCTTTGGCATCTCTGCCGAGCACGAGATCGCGCACTGAGCCGCCGACCAGGTAAATCTCACTCGCGCCGTGTTCGCCCTCGGCTGCCAGCTCACCGGCAGTACGGAGCACCTCAACTGTCTCGGCTGGAAGCCTGGAATCTAGAAGGCTGGCCAGTCCTGGCATGGTGTGCCTCGGTAGGCTCGGGATGGTACGCAGGCGATGAAAAGATAGGCCTGAACTGAATTTCGATCCTAGCAGGGGAAACGAACGCTTCGTCACTACGAGATCTGGGCAGAATGCGGCCAGTTGGCGCGCCGCATGCGCGAACCTGCGCTACAGTCTGGCCTGTGACAGCAACTACCTGAACGGAGATCGCTCCCAATGCTCGAACGCTTCAAGGTGCCGAAACAGGACCGTGTCTATGTCCAGCAGGACAGGATTCGGCAGGCAACTCACGACATCTTCCGCCACGTCGGTGTCGATGAGCAGGGCGCGAAAGCCAGCACGGATGTCCTGATCGTCAACGATCTTCGCGGTGTCGAATCTCACGGAGTGTCGAACGGACTCCGCCGCTACGTGAGCGAGTACAACGCAGGCACGCTGAACGGCGCTCCTAGCTTCGATATCGAGCATGAGACCGCCACGACCGCCCGTGTGAATGCCAACAACGCGCTCGGAACCCATGTCGGCCCGTGGGCGATGGAGCTTGCGATAGAGAAGGCGGCGAAGAGCGGCATGGGCGCCGTTTCTGTCCACTCAAGCGGACACCTGGCGGGCTGCGGCTACTACGCCATGATGGCTGCCGAGGTGGACATGGTTGGCCACTGCATGACCGCTGGCGGAGCCAATCAGACTGTCCCGACATGGGGAGCGAAGCCGGTGATGGGCACCAACCCGATCGCATATGCCGCTCCTGCCGGCGAGATGCCACCGTTCCTGTTCGATGTGGCGACTACACAGGTGGCCAACAACAAGATCGGCCTCTCACGCCGCGTCGGCGCGTCGATACTGCCGGGCTGGATCGCCGATCTCGAAGGAAAGCCGATTATGGAGGAGGTGCCTGCCCCGGACACGGGCGACTACTACCTGCTTCACATCGGCGGCACCCGGGAGAACGGCTCTCACAAGGGCTTCGGCTTCGCGCTGATGAACGAGATCATCTGCAACGGCTTCACGGGCCTCGGCTCAGGACCCGTTGGCGGCAACAAGCACGGCGGGCACTTCTTCATGGCGTACCAGGTCGAGGCGTTCACAGACCTGCAGAAGTTCAAGCAGGACATGGACGACCTGCTGCGTTACATCGCGGCCGTTCCACCTGCCGATGGCTTCGAGCGGGTGGTCTACGCAGGGATGCTGGAGGCCGAGGAAGAGGAGAGGCGCACGCGAGACGGAATCCCGTACCACCGCGAGGTGGTCGAGTGGTTCGAGTCGTACTGCGCCGAAGCCGGGATCGACTGCGACCTTAGGTAGAGTCGGCGTCAAAGGCCGCTAGACACCGCGCCCGGATCACGCCGTCGCAGTCGCCAGGCTCCTCTCAGTGACTGCGCTGCCCGGATGCCCCGGCGCGCCAAACATCGGACACCCTGCGCACGAATCTCTGCCCGCGCAGTCGGAATGAGACCCATTCGGAACGCCGCCGCTCGCCTGACTGGCAGCCGCGGGAGAGCGCTCCCGCTTCACATCCGCCAGGTCCACAGAGCCGCGCCGCTCCGTATGCCCCAGCAGTTCCAGCCTTAGCTGGCGATGCGGCTCAGGACGATGCCCCGGCATCACGACGAAACCGCGTGCCTTCTTGCGCACCACGCCCATCGTCGACAGATCCTTCCAGCTGCTGATCATGAACTGCCTGCGATGCCGCATGATGCGATCAGCTGAGATCGGCCCGATGCCCGGCGTCCGCAGCAGCGTCGGCAGGTCCGCCGAGTTGATATCGACAGGAAAGCGCTCCGGGTTCTCAAGCGCTATCACCACCTTCGGATCCTGGTCCAGGTCCAGTAATCCTTTGCTGTCGAAGGCCAGGCCGATCTCGCTGTTCTCGAAGCGATACACACGCTTCAGCCAGTCCATCTGGTACAGCCTGTGCTCGCGCTCCGAAGGCGTTGGCGTGTGCTCCTCCATCGGCGTGTAGCGCACCGGACGGAACGGCACGTAGTAGACCCGCTTCAGACGCCAGTCGCCGTAGAGCTGCGTGATCCTGCCAAGAATGTCGGCATCCGACTCCTCAGCCGCGCCAACAATCATCTGCGTCGCCTGGCCAACCGCCTCACCCGTGCGAGCCTTCGTCAGCCGGTCGATCCAGCTCATCGGCTCCAGAATCCCGCGCCGCATGTCCTTCATCGGACTCAGCTCCTGCAGGCCCGGAGTCGTTGGAGTCTCGATGTTCACCGAGAGCCGCGTTCCCAGCCGATGCGCCGCCTCGACAACATCCTGCGAAGTTCCAGGCATCACCTTCAGATGGATATAGCCCTTGAAGCCGTGACGGTTCCTGATCGCATCCACCGTCTCAACCATCTTCTGGGTGGTGTGCGAGGCTCCACTGCCCATGATTCCCGATGAGAGAAAGAGGCCGCTGACCAGTTGGCGCTCAGCCATCTCGGCAAAGGTCTTCGCCAGCTCATCCACCTTGTATGCGAACCGCCGCCGGGGCACCCAGTGGCTGTTCGGGCAGAAGTGGCAGTCCATCATGCAGAAATCGGTGAACATCGTCCGCATGAGCGAGATCGTCTTGCCACCCGGCATCGATGCCTTGTAGATCCCCGGCGCAGGGTTCTTTTCCGGCCGCGAGTACGGAGCGCGATAGGTCCGGCCGTCGTTCGACGGTGTGAGGTCTCGGCGAAACTGGGAAACGGCAGGGGGACGCCCCAGGACATCGTCTCCGGCCGTTGTGCTCAGGGCCCTGAGCTTCTCGAACCTGTCCGGCTCTGTGCTGATCAGCACCACATCGCACCTCCACATCCACTCACTCAGCCGCTACAGGCGGACATACTAGCACATATGTTCTATTAGCAAAGAGTGTTGGCATTGAGCCAAAGGAGTGATTGAAGACGTCCAACTACTCGTCGCGCGAGGTTCGCTCGACGTCCAGGCCGGACAGCCTCGGAGCATCTACTGGAAGCAATTTGAGGTCTACTCTGACACCTTCGAGAGCTGTTCCCGCGGTCGCCGCAACCACCGCTTCCAGGAAGGAGTCCGCATAGCTTTCGAAGGAAAGCGGGGCGCCGACCGTGATCCCGGTGGTCTTGCCGACTACGGCCATCATGCGCATGTTCTGCAGCGCCTGCTCAACCACCTTCTTCGCCATCGTCGCCTCGTCCATCGAACACCACCTTCTAGACCGGTGTGGCCCGCGCCGTGCCGGCTTTCAGCCTGTCGGAGCGAAGAGTCGTGGCTTCCATGATCTTCGTGTAGAGAGATGCAGGAAAGCGTGATTACTCACAGGTTGCGGAAGGCGAGCGCGCGAGCTCTTACTTGCACGACCGCACGGGCCCAGAAAGCGACGCGCTCCGTCTGACCGCGCGGGCCTTGCATTTGATACTTTGAGCAGCCTGCCATCAGGCGTGCAAGCGCTTGCTGGTTCAGGACACGACGGCGGGGGAGTGGATGGGTCCCGGTGGGCTCCTCGGACTTCAAATCCGTTGTTCCGGCAGCTTCCTGTCGGAAGGAGGGTTCGACTCCCTTGCACTCCCGCCAATCAGCAATGCTGATCAAACACAGCAGCAGACTCCGCGCTGACCAACGTTAGCGGCAAATATTGCTAGTTGATTGCAAGCGTCCAGTTTCCGTCGGCTTTCACAGCAACCGCGTAGAGTCCTGGATCAATGGTTGCTACTCCGGCGCTAACGGTATGCGCGGTCTGCCCAGAAAACTGGCCGATCTCGTTGAATAGAAGTTCCCAGGCGTTGCCGTTGATTCCATACAGTTCGACGATGAAGTTGCCCTGGCCACTGTGAGTCGCATTTACGAAAACTGTCCCTTGGCGCAAATCGAGGAAGTAGTACGCAGCAGTGCCACTGCCATTCCCGGTGAAGTTCCGCTCCGTGTGCGGTAGCCTTTCCTTTACCCGAATGGTCCATGACCCGTCAGCTCGAACGTTGATCCAAGCTTGGCCGGGTCTGGCCGCAATGAAACTAGATGGATGTACCGCCTGGATGACCGACCCGGACCAGGTGCCGATTTCGTTTACTAGCAGTTCTTCACCGTGACCCGTGACCAAGTCGACTATGAAGTTGCCATTGCCACCGTGTGACGCTTCAATGTGCAGAAGGCCAGCCGTCAGATTCAATGGCCCGACAACAGACGTGCCGTGACCCTGGAAGGTGGTCTGTACTGCTGGCGGAAGAGGTGTTGCTGTCGGAATAGGAGTCGGGGTTGGTGCAGCAGCAATAGTCGCCGCAATCGAAGTCGAACGCGCCTCGGCCTCGCGCTGGAATGCCTCGATGGTGGCGAAACGTTCCTCAACTTCAGCAGTCGCGGTGAGGTTCGTTTCAGCCGTCACCGTCGCGATTTGGGCTGTGGCAGTCTCTGATGAGGAAATGGCAGAGGCTGCCGCAGACGTGGCGGCTTCGATGGCTGCAGCTGTGCCCAGTGCGTCTAGGTCCGGACCAGAAACTGTAGGTGAGGGTGACGGCTCAGTCGCAGGTACAAATGTGGGGGAAGGTGCCGGAGTTGGTAGTTGCAGCGCGGTAGGTGAAGGAACCGGGGCTTGCGTCGGAGTCGCGGGTGTACTGGCAGCGCATGCCATTACTAGGAGCACAACGCCGGCAGGTATCAGGCTAAGCAACTCACGATTCATGGCGGAATAGTACGCCAACCATCCGGCTGGTGCTGCTACGGGTAACTGGTCAGTTTATCTAGCTAATCCCAATCACAGGCGTCAGGAGGGTTCGACTCCCTTGCACTCCCGCCAGCAATCGCGATACCGGTCAAGCGCAGAATCAGATTCCTGTTGGACTGCACCAGCGGATGTAGCGGCTGATCGCGCCTACTGGCGCTAGATGTAGCTAACTGCGGAATCAAGCCATATAATCCGCCAGCAAGCCGAACTTCTCTAGTTTCCTCACACAAGAGTGACGATTCATGGAAGCCTCAGGGATTCTCATTGCGATTGGCCTCGTGTTTATCGCGGCCGGAATCGTCGCGGGTGGCCTGCGAATCCGCGAGGTCGGCTTCGACAACATCGAGAAGTGGTGGCAACGCTGGCTCCTGGCTGTTATCGGAGTCATCTGCGTTGTAGTGGGTGTGACATTGGAAGTTCGATCTGAAAACGGCGTAGGCGAGACTCCGGTACCTGCAACCTCCACACCAGTGCCAAACACGCCCACGCCGATGCCAGCAGTCACGACGGCACCGGACACACCTACATCGGTTCCAGCAACACCGATGCCAGCACCGACCACAGTGCCAGTGCCAGATACACCGACCCCGGCGGCGCCAACAGCAACGCCAACGACGGAACCTGCGACGAGAACCTCCACACCTGTGCCAGACACACCCACGCCGATACCAGCGCCCACATCGGAGCCAGATACGTCAGTGCCGGACACGCCAACTCCAGTACCACCAACACCTACACCCACAGCGACTCCAACGCCTACGGCGACACCTACACCTATTCCATTGACTGCAGACTTCGACTGGGTGCGCGTAGACATCCCCAATATCGGACCAAGGCTCTCAGTAACTATTCATGGCGGCGGTAGCCCGGAAAGCTACTCACTGACGCTATGGGCCAGCTCGCCTGATGAGCCTATCCAGGCTCCAACAACCGGCAGCTTCAGCGGTCCCACAGTCAACAGAGGGCTAACCCTGCCCGAAGGCGCATACGTGCTTACGCTTGAGGTTATACGAGGCAGCGAGACTGTCACTGTTCATAAGTGCGTATCGATCAACATAGAGAACCCATCCTGTCCAAACCTGCCCTAGTGATCTTGCGACGCTGATCGACGAGCGGCACAGGAATTGTGGACCGCTCACCAACGGAATAGGAGAGTCCTTGAAGGTGAGACTATGCTATGCGTTTCAGGTTCTGTTTGATCTCAGCCTTTTTCTTACTGGTTGCCGTCGTCTGTGTCAGTGAAAGTCCAACACCTGAGCCCAGTCCAACGCCAACGGTCGAGATCGTGCCCACGTCTACAGCGACACCGAGTCCGACTGCTGTGCCTCCGACCCTAGAGCCGACCTCGACTTCTACACCTGTGCCGCCAACAGCGACTACGGTTGTCCCAACTGCTGTGCCGATAGTTCCAACGCCTACACGGACTCCCATTCCTACTCGGGTGCCTACAGCCACTCCGCTGCCGTTCGGTGTGACACCAACGCCAACTCCACTGTTCTCCCGGCCGGCAGCCACTTTCACACCGACTGCGACGCCGACGGTCAGCCCAAGCGTTCAGGCATCAGTGGTCGCACCAACCAGTACATCTATACCGACTGTCGTCACTACCAACGCTCCTGTGCCCACAGCTACAAGCACTCCAACTCCAACTACCACTCCTAACCCGACGTCGACTCCAACGCCCCAGCCGAGTCCCACTCCTAGTCCGATCCCAACACCGAGCCCAACTGTGTTCTCAGACAAGAACTGCTCTGACTTCTCGACATGGTCAGAGGCTCAGAGTTTCTACGAGTCCGCAGGTCCGGGCGATCCGCACAGGCTAGATAGTGATGGTGATGGGATAGCCTGCGAAAGTCTCCCGGGCGCGCCGTAAAGAATTTGGTCGGACAGGCTAATCTGCCGTTATCATCCGCCGGCAGCAACGGCGGCTGCGGGCAAACATCGCTTCCGCCGCAGCAGCCCAATCCATCAACCACCACTTGAGTCGGCCGAAGAAAAACTCGCTTCCGCCACAACTGCCCAATCCATCAACCACCACCTAAGTCGGGCGAAGAAAAAACTTCCGCCGCAACTTCCCAATCCATCAATCACCACTTAAGTCGGGCGAAGAAAGAACTATGAAGTACAACATGCTAGGCGACACTGGAGTTGAGGTTTCGGAGTTCTCGCTTGGGTGCTG
>JANQIZ010000122.1 GCA_028281895.1 Dehalococcoidia bacterium | reverse complement strand
GATCGGCTCAGCCACAATGTTCCCGGCGGACATTCGCGGATTCAGCGAGCCATAGGGGTCCTGGAATACGATGCCTGTCCTGCGGCGCAGTCCTCTGCGCGTCCCCTTGTCCATGTCGCCGTATGCCTGCCCATCAAATGCGATATCGCCTCCCGTTGGCTGCTCCAACTGCACTATCGTCCTGCCAATTGTCGTCTTACCTGATCCACTCTCCCCGACCAGGCCCATCGTCTCTCCGGGTCGTACTGCAAGCGACACGCCGTCAACGGCTTTCACCACTCCGATTCGGCGCTGGAAGATGATGCCTCTGGTGATTGGAAAATGGACCTCCAAATCGCGCAACTCCAGAATCGGAATCGCGGTCTGATTCGGCTGGACCTCATCATTAGTTCCGTTTGCAGGGACGGTCTCGCTCTTCATGGCTGCTCCATACCTGCCTCCAAAGGTAACTTCACCCGCTCCCACTCCCAGCACGCCGCGTAGTGATCGCCCTGCACGAGCTGTGCGGGTGGATTCTCTGACTCGCAACGGTCAACTGTGTACTCGCAACGGTCACGGAACGAGCAGCCTTCTGGCAGTCTGGCAAGATTCGGGATTTCACCGGGAATCGGGTCGAGGCGCCCCTGGGTCGGCAAGTCCAGCCGCGGCACAGAGTTGAGCAAGCCGACTGTGTATGGATGCCGGGGTTCTTCGTAGATTTCGTCTGCGGTCCCTGTCTCCTTGATCTTGCCTGCGTACATTACGTTCACGCGGTCTGCGTAGCGGGCTACTATTCCAAGGTTGTGCGTGATGATGATCAGCGCTGTGCCGAGCTGATCCGTCAGGTTCTTCATCAACTCCAGGATCTGCGCCTGAATCGTCACATCCAGCGCCGTCGTCGCCTCGTCCGCGATGAGCAGCTTTGGATTGCAGCTAAGAGCGATGGCAATCATGATCCGTTGCCGCTGGCCTCCGCTGAACTGATGGGCGAAGCCACGGAGCCTGATATCTGCGTTCGGTATCCCCACTAGCTCAAGAAGCTCCGCGGCCCGGCTCCTCGCCTGGCCACTCGTCATCCCCAGGTGGAGCTTCAACGGCTCGGTCAACTGGCGGCCGATGGTCAACACAGGGTTCAACGATGTCATCGGCTCCTGAAAGATCATCCCAATCCGGCCGCCTCTGATCTCCTGCAGTTCGCTTGGCTCCATCTTGAGGATGTCGCGGTCCTCAAAAATGATCTCACCACCCACTATTCGGCCCGGAGGGTTTGGGATTAGCCGTAGTAGCGACAGTGCCGTGACGCTTTTACCGCAGCCACTTTCGCCAACCAGGCCGACGGTCTCGCCCTCGTCGAGATTGAAGGAGACGTCGTCGACCGCCCTCACTACGGCGCCAGGGCTGAAGAAGTGAGTGCGCAAGTTCCGCACTTGCAGAAGGTGTTCGCTGCCGGCCTGCTGAGTCAACTCGATCCTTCCGTTGGCTCGGTGCTCATTCGTCATCTCCTCTCTGGGTGGACTCCAATCGTCCGCGAAGCTTGGGGTCGAGATGGTCTCTGAGCGCGTCGCCGATCAGCACTACCGCCAGCACTGTCACTGTCAAAAAGACTCCCGGGAAGAACGAGACCCAGAACGCCACCTGCACGTGCCGCTGCCCGTTGGCGATGATGTTGCCCCAGCTGGGTATGTGAGTTGGAACACCGACTCCCAGGAAGCTCAGTCCTGCCTCAGCGAGGATGGACGAGGCGAATGTGAAGGTCGACAGCACGATCACAATTCCGAGCGTGTTGGGCATGACATGCGAGACGAGAATCCGAATAGAACTCGCTCCCGCTACGCGTGAGGCTTCGACATAGGTGGACTCGCGGAGGCTCAGCACCTGGCTCCTCACGAGCCGAACCTTGGAGGCGGTTCCAGTGATCGTGAGGGCAATGATGACATTGAAAAGGCCTGGCCCCCATAGCGCGATTAAGGCGAGCGCCAGGAGGATCGTCGGAAAGGCGAGCAGCGCGTCTACGAACCGCATGATGATGTTGTCAAGGATGCGGTTGTACCCGGCAACGAGCCCAACGGCTGTGCCGGCGATCGCAGACAAGGCTGTGACAGAAAACCCAACAAGGAACGAGATCTGTGTGCCCACCAGCACACGATCAAAGATGTCCCGTCCGGTGTCGTCCGTGCCGAACCAGTGATCTCCGGAAGGTGCGAGGAGGCGCAGGAATGGCTCCGGCCGCGTGTAATCGGTGCGTGTAAGGAACGGTGAGAACGCAACGAGGAACAGCCCTACTAGCATCACGAACACGGCCCCTGCCAGCACGGGATCGCGCTTGAGGGCACCGATTGTGGAACTCCACGTCTCGCGCAGTCGCTCCCGCAAGGGCCGGGCGAATGCCACATCCTCTGGATTGAACGTGATGGCCATCAGTAACGAATCCTCGGATCGATGTAGGCGTAGATTATGTCGACAACGAGATTGACAAAGATCAGCGTGACCGCCACGACCATTAACATTGCCTGGATTATTGGGAAGTCTCGCCTGGTGATCGCCTGTACGAGCATCTGCCCGAGTCCGGGAATCGCGAAGATCGTTTCGGTCAGCACGAACCCGGTGGCCAACGCTCCCACCGTGGCGCCCACCACGGTCACGATGGGTATTGATGACGGGCGCAAAACGTGGATGAAGAAGACCACGCGTTCGCGCAGCCCCTTGGCTCTGGCCGTTCGAATGTAGTCTTCGCGAAGAACCTCAAGCATCGCCGAGCGAGAGATACGCATCACCAGTGCGGAGCCGAGATAGCTGTTGACGACTACTGGCAGGAACATGCTGCGGAGATGTTGGAACAGTCCGTCGCCAAGAGGGCTGTAGCCGATTACAGGAAACCACCCCAGATTCACCGCGAAAACCCAGATGCTGAGGATTGCCAGCCAGAACCCGGGCGTGGCAAATCCAAGAACAGCAAAGACCATCACCGCGCGGTCGATCCGAGTGCCGGCTTTCCAGGCCGAGAGCATTCCCATGCCAACGCCTAGCACCGTTGAGAGGATGACGACCTGTACACCGAGCGAGAGAGTTGGCTGCAGACGCGGCTGAATGAGCTGGTTAATCGGTCGTTGAGAAAAGATCGACGTGCCGAAATCGCCGCGTAGCATCCGGCCAAGAAAGTCGCCCAGTTGCTGGAAGTATGGCTTGTCGAGGCCAAGGGCGTGCTCGATTTCAGCGATCTGCTCAGGCGAGGCTTCGTCGCCGCCGATGATGGCTGCCGGATTGCCTGGCGCCAACTGCAGCAAGGAGAATGTGATCACTCCCACGAGTACTACCACAGGGATAGTTATGATCAGGCGCTGAACTATGTAACGCCACATAGCGGTCCTCGGGCCAGCCGGTTGAAATGGGAGTCAACAAAGGAACGCAGCTAACTTCCCACTCGACAGTTAGGCAGTCAAGTTGGCGAGCAACGAATGCCGCAGCAGGAAAAGCTTCCCTGCTGCGGCATTGTCAATTGCTCAGTGTGCTCTACTCAGCGAACCACTTGTTAAACGGATCCTGCCCCGCCCCCGGTGAATCAAGGTCACCCAGGACTCTGACGTTAGACGCCCAGTTGCTGAAGAACTCTCCTACCTGGAGGAATATCGCATCCTCGTAGAAGTATTCCTGCATCTGGTGGTTCAGTTCGATCAACCGGCCCTGATCCGACTCGCGGGCGATCTGGTTGAACAGATCGCGCTGCCTGCCTGGAACGTCCTGGTAGTTGTTGAACCATGCGTCGTAGGTCAGCTCACCGAACCGCAGGTGGCCTGAAGGAGCCGCCCTCACGCCAATCCCGCTCCAGGTGTGGAAAAACTCCCACAGGTCCGGGTCGGCACGCCTGGTGACCATCGTGGCCCAGTCCATCGGCTGGAAGTCGACCTTGAAGCCGATGTCCTCGAGCACCTGGCGGGTGATCTGAGCTGCTCCGTGAGCGGGTTGCCTGTCCTGCGGGTCCATAACCCTGAGGGTCATGCCTGCGTAGGGACTGCTCATCACGATCTCTCTAGCCGCCTCGATGTTGTTGGCAGCGTAGAGGCCATCTGAGCCGCGACCAGACTCCCATACGGTTCCGCACTGGAGCAACGAAGGACACAAGCGCCACCTGGCTGGATCGCCTGTGGCGAGCTGGAGTGCGGCCTCGTTGTCATACGCCATCACAACTGCCTGGCGTAGCTTGACACCCCACTCCGGATCATTCCACGGCTCCCGCACGTGGTTGAAGTGTCCGAGCAGGCGGAATGGTGACTGGGGGATTGTCTTCAGGTCGGCATTGCCGCTGACACGGCCGAGGAGATCCTGTGCGAATTCCTGCGCCCAGTCCACCTCGCCTGTCTCAAGTGCGGCAACGCGTGTTGTCTGGTCTGCAATCTCGATCCACTCAACGCGGTCGAAGTAGGCAGTCTTCTTTCCAGTCAAGTCATCACTGGGCTCAGGGCTCGGGCTGTAGTCGTCATACCTCACAGCAACCCAGCGATCGCCCGGCGTCCAGCTTTCGAACTTGTACGGGCCGGTGCCAATGGGCTCACCCGGAGCAGACTCGGTGGCCGGCAGCGAGTACCAGGCTTCCGTGACTATCTGCTGCTGGAAGCCCTGGTTGCTCAGGGCGTCGATCACGAGACCAGTTGGTTCCCGCAGACGGATTTCGAACGTGTGATCGTCAACGATGCCTACCATCTGGTCGAAGTCTTCGAACCCGAACTCCGCCACCAGCACCTTCCACATATTGGCGCGGTCGTGCTGCTTCCGCAGCGTACCCACCACTTCCTTCGTGGTCAGCGGCGTGCCATCGTGGAACTTGACCCCTTCTCGAATCTTCCACGTCCAGGTAAGCCCGTCGGAACTTATGCTCCAACTATCGGCAAGCACCATTCCGTGTGTGAAGTCCCTCTTCTGGGCCATCAACGGCTCAAGGATGGTGTTGGACACATTTCCAGTTGATGACGCCGTGGTCCAGAGCGGATCAAAGCTCTGAACGCTGCCAACCGACGCTATCTTCAGCGTGCCGCCGGTGCTGGCGGGGCTGGAAGGCGATCCCGAATCGGACGGCGTCGCGGTTGGCGATTGGCCCGACGGGGTCTGGGTATCTGGCTCATCGTCACCACTTCCACATGCCATTGCGACGGATACCGCAAGAACAATGAATGGAATCAGGAGGCGACGCCAGTAGATGCTTGAAAGCATGTTCATGAATCCCTCGTACTTTCAGTTCGCAGGCAACCGAGCGGAGGTCAGGCGTTCTGCCCTGGAGTCTGCGAATACGGTCATGAGGTACGCAATCATGACTCGATTGCGACAGCAGCTACATTCGAGCTTGCTGATACAACCGCTGGTTTACCCCTCGGCGACGAGATGGCCAAGAGTCGCGGAATTCTTGCATCGAAGGTTAGCAGTGTCAAGGTAATCGCTGCCGGTGCTGCACGGTTCTGCAGGCTCCCTGATCAGCACTCAGGGGCCTAAGCTCGGGAGGCGAGGTGGCCAATTTGCACGACTCGTTCCAGATGGTTCAACGCGGCTAGGCGGCAGGAACGTGCTAAGGAGAAGTCTGCTGTGCCAAACACACCCGGATTGGAGTTCGGCTACAACCCACCGTCTAGTGAACGCGGCAGGGAAAGAATCCGGCAGAGCGAGCCCGTTTACCGCCAGTAGCGGCAGATTGGTGCCAATCTTGTCAGGCCCTGTCCCAGGGATGAATCAGTGTTGGCAGGTTCGAGTACCTATCGTGGCGGATCACCAGCCTTGCGCCGGCGCCAGGAGCGATCTTCACGGTGAAACATGGCGCGTTCACCACGTGGCGCCCGCCGTTCAACTCGACAGACGTGATCTGGTGTTCTGCATATGCGCCACCCTGCACAACCAGCTTCTTGGGTTCGACAGGGTTGATGTTGACTAGTGAAAGCGTTGTGGTTTCCGCGGTCATCTTCTCAACCAGCGCTGCGACATCCTCTGGGATCCCGGCGCGCCGCATCTCCGGGTCAAAGTACCTCACACGGGCATGCAGCGGCTCACCATATCGCGGTGTCAGTCCGCCCATCATCAACTGTGTCAGGCACGTGTCGTTCGCTGTGTTGAATTTAAGGGTATTGTCTGAGAGCCGCGTGTCTGGAGAACTGCTGTCCTCATCAACGCCCCTCATCTTTTTCCGAATTGACTCAAACTCCTCCCGCATTGCGTCAGCCGGGAATTCCGGTAGATTTCCATCCAGGAACTCAAGCCAGCCGGACGCAGGCACGAACCTACGGGCGGATTCGTCCATAGACCAGTAGTAGACGTCCAGCGCTCCCTGGTTGTAGGGAGTCTCTTCGAAGCCGTACCAACCATCATCACCGTACATGTGCGGATATAGAGTCTTGCCTTTGACGGTCTTGGAGTTGGAGTTGACCTTGTCCAGCATCTTTGCCCATACGCCCACGTACGACTGATCTCCAGTCAGCAGGAGGGCGTTTCCGAAACCAGCTATGCCCCGGTATATGGAGTTGCGATTCGCCAGTTCGCCGGTCTGCGGCACCCTGACTGTGAAGCCCCAGCCGTAGCAACCGCCGTACCACTTGCCGTCGCACTCCCCTCCAATCTCACCATTGAGACCGATGTTGCTGGGCAGGATTCCATCGTTGCTAGCGGCGCGTTGCGACCAGGCGTCGACGTATTCCAATAGCCAGTCTCTGTACTTCTCGTCACCGGTCGCCATGTACGCATTCAGGGCGAGCGTAGTCGCAGCAAGGTTGATGGGATGATCACCGACCACATCGGTATAGTCCTCGAAGTGCGCCAGCATCTCATCGAAGTTCCTTTCACCGTGTGCTGCATCGAACCTGCCCTCGATCTCTATCGGGTCACCGGCCCATTCAAGCGCCGTGGCCTTGCGCAGTAGCGGGCCGCGGCTGCCGTTGAAGAGGCTGCGGATGATCCTGTGCTGAGGGCCGTAGTTTCTGGCCTGCGTGTCCTCGTCCATGTACAGGCCGGCGTAGCGTCGCGCACGGCTCAAAAAGGCTTCGTCGTAAGGATCAGAAAGTCCCTGGAGATTGAAGACACACATGCTCTCGCCGTGGTGGAACCAGTCAAGGCTGACCGGGAATTCCTTATAGAGCATTCCCTCCCGCGCCAGCTCAACCTCGACCGTCCTGGCCTCGGTGTACTGCAGCAGATGCCCCTCCCATCCCAGCTTGTACATGTTGAGGATGGAGTCAGGCGCGCCAAGGGCATGGAGAACTGGCCACCCCGCAAGATTCTCAATAGCGTCGTCTGAGCCGTCGTTGCCACCCCATCGTGGCACGCACCGCAGGTAGCCGCGGTCGTCAAAGTACTTGCTGAAGATCCGTTCGCAGGCCCTGGTCTGCGCTCTGATGAGCTCACGCTCCAACAGGGCCCATGCGGGTGGATCCACCGGCGATTCGATGTCAAGAACGCGGCTGTCTTCCATTGTCCTTGTCGACTCCACTCAGGCTGAAGATGCGAGGCCAGGGTCCCTCGCTGGACACATTACCAAGCAGCATCGCATCCCGCGCCGCGGAATACCGTAATGCCACTTCTGGGACATTGAACTTCCAATCACAGGAAAATTGTCTATTGGAAAGCCGTACCGCTGGGCTGAGCATGAAATGCTGCTCCGCTGCCCTGGCGGTGTCGCACGTGGCCAAGTATCTGCGGGCCGAGTGCCTGTTAATCAGCAGGTCACAGTGGGCGGCCCCTGGGCAATCCTGTCTCGGGAGCCAAATTCTTTCTCGCTGCCTGTCTTGCGGCTATTCATCGCCTGATCCGACCATCTACAACCCGCAGCAATCTTTGCCTTTCATCGCGTTCCAGCCTTCGCGGAACACGACAGCGCTTATCGCTATGCCCGCAATGGGATCTGCCCACCACCAGCCGAACAGCAGGTTGAGTCCCAGGCCGATCAGAAGCGACAGCGACATCCACCAGCATGCGAGCGTCTGCGCTGAGTCAGCCTCGATCGAATGACTGTGAAGCTGCCGGCCCACGTTTCTGATCGACCGAGCCAGCCACCACATCACAGCCAGCGAAACAGCCGCCAGGATCACTCCAGGGATCGAAGGATCTGGTCGCTCCTGCTGCACCAGCGCGGATACCGAGCCGTACAGGACGTAGAGGCCGAGTAGAAACAGCGAGGCTGCGACCAGCTTCTGAGACGTCCGTTCGACAGACTGAATTCGAGCGGCACTGCTGCTTCTCCGCTCAGCAAGAATCCGCCACACGATTACACCGGCGGAACTGCTCTCAACGAAGCTGTCGACGCCGAAGCCCACCAGCGCGATGCTGCCGGCAGCAAGACCAGCCGCCACCGCAACGATGCCTTCAACTGCGTTCCAGCCCAGGCTGATGAATTCGAGCCGCAGGCCTCGGCGGAGCAGCCTTTGCCGATCTGCCTCTGCATCGGCCACCGTGACGCTCTGGCCACCGATGACGGGCAGCTCAAGACTGCGCATGGGACCGCGTCTCGCCTGCATGCTCAAGGCCCTTGTTGAGCATGACTCTGACATGTTCGTCCGAGAGCGAGTAGAACATCGTGCGGCCTTCCTTGCGCCGGGCGACGACGCCCGCGGCTCGCAAGGTTCGCATCTGATGGCTCACGGCAGACTGGGACACCTCGACCAGGAAAGCGATATCGCAGACGCATAGCTCGGGAGACATGCTCAGCGCATGCAAGATGCGGACGCGCGTCGGATCTGCCAGCAAGGAAAAGAGCTCGCCAATCCTCTCCGCGTCCTGGCCACTGGCGACCCTGCCAATGACCGGCAGCACAAGCTCCGGGCAGATGCATTCATCCCTGCATCGCTCAACGTCCTGAGTTTCGATATCTGCATAAGTGCTCATATATGCAGATTATGGCATGCAGGTCTTGCTTTCACAAGCCGGTCAATCAGCTTAGATCCCGTAGCCGAGTTAACTGCTGACGTTCAGGTTGAACCAGATCGAGAAGAGCATCGTCATCATCAGTGGAAGGAGGATCAGGTATATCACTGCACGGGTGCGGAACACAGCCAGGTACATCGCGGTGCTCTTGATGTCGACCATCGGCCCAAACGTGAGGAAAGCGATGATCGAGCCGGTTGTGAATGTGCCAGTCAGCGCCAGTGCAAGGAATGCGTCGACTGTTGAGCAGACGCTCAGCAGATACGCGAGCGCCTGCATAACCCACACAGACGTCACCGGTCCACTCCCCAGTTCAATGAGAGCCTGGCGATCTGCCAGTGTCTGCATGGCAGCGGCCAGCAGCGCTCCCAGAACCAGGAGTCTGCCCATCGAATAGACGTCAGACGTCGCAAGGGCGAGACTACGTTGAATTCCCGGCCACACGGCTGTAGTGCTTCGGCTCTCGATATCGGTGGCACCACCTGAGGGGGCCGGCGTGGAGACCGGGCGCAGCACACTTGCCCTGGCCCCGGGCAAAGAGAACATCACACCTACCGCTATCGCTATGACCGCTGTAAGTCCGAATCGCGCCCAGAGCACGGTTCCCCAGCCGAAAGCGGCAGAGGTGCTCATCAAGACGATAACGTTCAGTACCGGCGCGCCGAGCAGAAAGGCAACCCCTGTGGAAAGCGGCAGGCCCTTGCCGAGCAGCCGTCGCACAACCGGAACAACTCCGCACTCGCAGACGGGAAATGCGAACCCGAGCAACGAGCCGACAACCGCGCCGGCAATCGGATTGCGTGGCGAAAATCGGGCTACGAACTGTGGCGGCACGAAAGCGCCGACAATGCCGGAGAGTAGCGCTCCAAGCACAAGGAACGGGGCAGCCTCAACGAATAGCCCCATGAACCGCGTGACGAACGTGGCCCACGCGCCTTCGCCAGAAAAGCGAGCAACCACTATGACTATGAGCAGCAGCGACCCTGCAGTCGCATAGATCGCTGGCTTTGCCCACCTGGGCTCAACTGGCTCACCGACGGATAGATACTCCCCTTCTAGCTTCCGAGCATGAAAGTACGCTGCTGCTGCACCACCTATGGCCGCGATCACTATCGATCCACCGGCGAAGAGGGCGAGTGATCCGGCCAGATCACCATGCGCCGCGAAGTCGGTAGCCGCCTGAAGGAAGTTCACGTCCTCGTCAGGTGGCGGACCGGTCGCGATCGAGACGATCCAGACCCCGATAACGAGCGGCACCATCACCACCACCATGAAGAGCGCGGCATTCACTGCAGCCGATGTTCTCGTCTGCAGAGTCGTACCCGCCCGATAGGCGTTGAATGTGAATCCGGCCACCAGCGCGCCTCCCACTGCCAGCGGCGGCGCGACGATTCCCAGAGTGAAACTCACCATCAGAAACACGATGGCGGACAGGAGGAATCGTTCTCTCAGAAAACTCACAGCGGCATCCCGGAAACCGCTTCAGGGCGTATCAGGTATCTGAATTGGGAGAGAGTCATTGCCATTAGGGTACGGCGCACGAGGCAAATTGGAGTGATTCGTCGCAGCAACTGAACTGCTACTCCTGATCACGCACTATATTCTGGGATCGCAGAGGTGCGCGAAGCTCAGATTGACTACAGGTTCAATCCGTATTTGAGATGACCGACCATCGAGAACAACAGCGGCTGGACGCCGATATCTGGCCAGCCGGCGAAACCCATCATGAACATGCGGCCAGTTCCAGGTGGATGGCATGGGCTTCAGCGGTTTTGATGACTGGCCTCGGCCTGCTGTTCGCATGGCTCATAGTCAGCGGCGATATCGACAACTACATCAACACCCAGTTCATCGCGTACACGTACCTGGGCGCTGCGATTCTGCTTCTGCTCGGGCTGTACTCGATCAGCGTCGCTTTCGGCTGGCTCAGGACAATGCACAGTCCACACGTTGGAATAGCAGCGGTCGGCGTCATCGCCGCGCCTTTGCTGCTGGGCGCGATAGTCCCATCCCGACCGCTTGGCCTGGATGCGGTAGCCGGCGATATCGACTCGGCCGATGTGGTGGCCCGGACGGACAGCGAGTTGGAGAGCATCTCACTCGAAGACACTGCGCAGTGGACCGTGCTCGACTGGCTGGCGGCCTACTATGCGACGAACGACTTCTCTCTGCTGGAAGACGAGCCGGCGGACTTGATCGGGTTCGTGAGGTTCGAACCGGACGATGGAGACGGCTTCTTTCGAGTAACGCGATTCATGGTGAGTTGCTGCGTCGCTGACACGTTATCTGTGGATCTGCCGGTCCAGTACGGTCCTGACGCCCAGGTTGATGGCGAGCTGGCTGCCGGAGACTGGGTGCAAGTGACCGGCAACGCAACAGTGGCCGAAATATCAGGCGATGTTCAACCGATGATCGTCGCATCCAGCGTTTCGCGCCTGGACGAAGCTCCAGAGTCGGCATACCTCTTCCCATAGCTCGCAATCCGGACCGGTGAGCATCTTCACAAAGGATCAACGCTCCTGAACAGGTTCTCTGTATTCGAACGGATTGTGTTGCTGGCGCTCACCGGCGCAGTAATCGTCATCGCGGTGGTGATCGCACTTGGCGACAACGTTGGTGTCCAGATCGCGCGGTTCGGACCGGACGGCACGGCGTCGCGAACTTCAGTCATCTCGGTTCAGTTCACTGAGCCCATGAATCGTGCCTCAGTAGAGGAACGGCTTGAGGTATCGCCGGCAGTCGCAGGCGAAGTTTCCTGGAGTGGGTCGAGGCTCCTCTTCCGTCCAGAAGACGGCTTTGAGGAAGGTCGGGAGTACTTCGTATCGATTGCTGCAGGCGCGGAGAGCGAGGCAGGGCGCGATCTACTCGATGCGCTGGAGTTCAGCTTTCGAGTTCGAGGGTCGCGAATCGCTTATCTGAACGCATCCGACAGCGAGATCTGGATCGCAGACCCGTCAAATACCGGAGAGCTGGAGAGGCTGAGCTTTACCGCGAACGGCGTCGCGTTCTTCGATGTGGCTCCTGGCGGTTCAGAAATTCTGTTTCGTGAAAAGGGTGGAATTGCGCAGGGAGAGCCCAAGCCGCAACTGGTGAGACTGGATTTACTGTCAGGATGGATTGATCAGCTCACGTTCCTTGATACGGTGTCGATCAGCGACGCTGCCTGGAATCATGATGGTTCGCTAATCGCATTCAGCAGCTCGGACGAAGGTCCGCTTGTTCCTGGAGACGAAGAGTCACCGATCACCGTTAGCCCGCCCCGGGTCTCTGTGCTGGACCTGGCAATTTCGCCTCCAGTGATCAGCCGATTGCTTCGATTAGGCACCGAGTCGTCGGACGATCCGCACTGGTCGCCATCGGAGAATCTCATCGCAGTCGGCGTCACGCCATTGACTCCAGGAGGTATTGCGAGCCTGACGGTAGTCGACCTCGAATCCGGTCCTGTCTATTCGATCGACACCGATATGCCGGAGTCGATTACGTTCAGCGAAGACGGAAGCGAGTTCATGGTCCTCGTGAGAACCGGGGTCAATCTCAAATCTCCGACCGAGATCTGGAAGGTGGAGGCGACAACAGGACGACTTGAGCAGGTCATCCTGGCGGATGATTTCGAGTCTGTACGCGACTCGAGAATCGCCTGGCGTCCCGGGCACACGACGCTGGCTGTCATCCGCGAGGCTACCAACGGTGCTGATCTGCCTAAGAAAGAGCTGCACCTTATCGACTACCTGACCGGGACATCGACGCCATTGCTGGTTGATCCCGATGCGGACGTTCGCGCGATTGAGTGGAGTCCCAATGGCGGTCTTCTGGCCGTCGATCTCGTCCGTACTGGTGAGGGTGAATCCAGTCAGCAGATAGCAGTGCTTGATGTTGACGAAGGCGAAATTGTCGCAGTGATCAATGATGCATCTGACGCGGCGTGGATCCCTTGATTCAGTCGAGATGAATTTGAAAGCTCATCGCACAGCAGTCGTGAGCGTAGTCCAGCGAGCTAGCGCACAGTAATAAACGATCTGATTGAACAGCAAGGCCTATGCATCAACGATGCACGCCTTCAGCCCCGCCTCAAGCTCTTCCTTGTCCAGGTTGCGGCCGATGAAAACGACCTTGTTGAACCGCGGGTCTGAGCCCCAGGGCCTGTCCGTCGCGCCGTCGAAGATCGCGTGAACGCCCTGGAATACAACTCTGTCGTCCACGCCATTGAAGCTCAACACACCCTTCACACGAAAGATGTCCTCGCCCTTTTCGTGTCCCAGCTCATGTGCCCACTCCTCCACCTTGTCCTCATCCAGCTCTCCCGTGAACGTTATCCCCACTGAAGTGATGCCCTCGGAGATTCCGCAGTCGTCATCGTCATCATTGAGCAGGTTTGGGTGAGTCGACAGGATTCGCTCAAGGTCGAATGAGCCGATCTCGAGAATCTCGTCCATCGCCGCCTCTGAGTTCCGCGTGCGGTGCATCTTCGCGAGGGCGTTGATATCCCTGACGCGGCCTTCGAGCTTGTTGAGCTCTTCCTCTGTTGCGAGGTCCGTCTTGTTCAGCAAGATGACATCAGCGAAGCCGATCTGCTCTCGCAACTCTTCGCGTTCATCTATGTGCTGCCAGACATGCTTGGAGTCCACGACGGTTACGATGCCGTCGAGAGCGACCTTCTCTTTCAGATCCTCGTCGACGATGAAGGTCTGAGCGACCGGACCGGGGTCGGTGAGTCCGCTGGTCTCGATGAGGATGTAGTCGAACTTGTCACGGCGGTCCATGAGCTGCTGGAGTGCGTGGATCAGGTCCCCGCGCACCATGCAGCACAGGCAGCCGTTGTTCATCTCGATGATCTCTTCCGCCTCGCTGACCACGAGGTCTCTGTCTATCGAGAGTTCGTTGTACTCGTTCTCCACAACCGCAATGCGCTTGCCGTGATTCTCGGTCAGGATGCGGTTGACCAGAGTCGTCTTGCCCGCCCCCAGGAAACCGGTCAGCACCGTAACCGGCACACGAGCGTTCTCTTCAGTCGTAGTCATGAAGGCCCTCCCCTTCGCCCTGCGCCTTCCGCATTACAGACTGCAGGCAGGCTGCTTGTACACGTGCCAGTGATCGGACGCAGGCATGGACTCTGCAGACTGCTGTCAGGGCTTATCTCCAACTGGAGATGCGAAGATCCTGCCACCGAAACTGCCCTCGGTGGCAGGATCCCCGATCTAACCGATGAGCTTCTTGGCGGCTTCCACGTCACCCTTGCCAAGAATCCTGAACACCTTGCTGCTTGGGTCCTCAGCTGCCACACCGCGAACAGCCTGGCGGCCATTCTTCATGGTGACCAGCTCCGGGTCCTTGATCTCGACCACTTTCTTCAGCTTGACTGAGTAAGCCGTTAGCTTGTCCATACAGATCTCCTTCAGATCAACATGCCCGCTATTAGTTCCCAAACTCTCTTTCGCTCGATCCAATCGGCGGGCATCCACTGCTGGTTCGAGCGATATCCACTAGCTGCATGCGAGTGCGACTCGCAATGACTCAAGGTTCTGGCGCATGATCGTGAAGTAGTCGTCACCTGCGTCTACGTTGGCCACGGTGATGTACCCGAGAGGATGCAGTTCCAGGATGCCGGCACCTGTTTCGCCGGCAACCGTGTCTGCCAACTCGAAGTTGATGAGCGGCTCCTGCATGACGTGCATGACGCCGAGCTCGCGCATCTCGTCAGCGATCGCAGCTATGCGACCTCCTCCGGGCTCGAACTCACCGGCAAGGCCTCCAAGCGCGAGTTGCTCGAACCCGTACCTCTCGGCCAGGTGGCCATACGCCTCATGTGACACGACGACGTGGTCCTGCGTGCAATCTGACAGGCCTGATGAGAACTCTGTGTTTAGCTGTTCGAGCGAACTAACGAGGGCGTCAGCACTGGCGCGGTAAACGCTCGCACCGGCCGGGTCGGCCTCCGTGAACGCCTGCTCAATTGCCCGTACCTGGTCGATCGCCTGGACCGGGTCCAGCCAGACATGCGGGTCAACCCCTCCATGGTCGTGGCCGTGCTCGTCCAGGTGTCCATG
>JANQIZ010000093.1 GCA_028281895.1 Dehalococcoidia bacterium | reverse complement strand
CACGGGCCGTTCACCTTGCCTCCGAATGACGAATGGACGACGATTCTGCGGTCGCCCACGGAGTCGGAGTATGTCTCGACAAGCAGGGTGTGATCGGATACGACTGAGCCGGTGCTTCTCACCTGGCGTCGGATGTAGCTGATGATCTGGCGTGCTGCCGCCTCGTCACAGCGGTACTCGTCTTGAAGCCAGCCACTGACCTCTGGTGGATCGGCCTCCTCATCGATGTATGGCTCGAGCCTCGATGCGACCTCGGCTTTGAACTGTGCGAGGTGTGTCGAAAGCTGCAGGGGCCGCCACGGAAATTCGCCGCGCCAGAATGGCATGCGAGGCGCGGCGCCAGGAGCTGGCTCGACGATCACGCGGTCATCGTCGATATCTGACGCACGCCAGACCTGGCTGCCGAGCAAGAAGGCATCACCGGCCTTCGATTCGTAGACAAACTCCTCGTCCAGCTCGCCGATACGCGTCTTGCGGTCTGCGAGGTAGACAGGAAATGCCCCGCGGTCGACTATCGCTCCGCCGTTGTCGACCGCATGCATGCGCGTCCCGGGTAGGCGGCGCAGTATTCCGTTCTCCTCGTCCCAGTTCACCCTCGCCCGAAGTGTGCTGAAGACGTGACGCGGATACTTGCCAGAGATGAGTCTCAGGACAGCGTCAAAGCTCGATCGCTCCAGTTCGTGGTACGGATACGCGCCTCTGGCCAGCGCGTACAAGTCGTTTACAGGCCAGTCGTCAATGGCCACTGCGGCGACCACCTGCTGGGCCAGCACATCGAGCGCGTTCTGCGGGGTGTAGACCTCCTCGACGTCGCCATTCATCATGCCGCGGGCTATCACAGCCGATTCCAGCAGATCCTCTTCGTGCGTGGCGTAGATGCGGTAGCGGCTTGTCTCGCCAACGCGATGGCCGGAGCGGCCGACTCTCTGGAGTCCCTGCGTGACGGTCTTGGGCGACTGCAACTGGACGACAAGATCTACTGTGCCGATGTCGATGCCCAGTTCGAGTGAGCTGGTTCCGACGAGCGCGGAAAGCTCACCTGACTTGAGAGCCTCTTCAAGCGTGTGCCGAACATCATCTGAGATGGAGCCGTGGTGGGCATAGAACGGACCGTCGATGTCAGCGGATTCGCTGGTCTCGGCTCTTTCTGCGATCCAGCCGTCAGTGGACTCCTGTGGCCGAACCGATGGATCGAGCTCAGTCATTACCTGCTGGTTCAATCGCTCGGTGGCCTGCTCAGCCTGCCGGCGGGAGTTGGCAAAGACGAGTGTGGTGCGGTTGGATTCGATATCTCGCAGAACCGAGGGGATGATCTGTGGCCAGACCGACGCGGCGCTCTCGCCGATCTCTCGATCAGGCATGCCGATCACATCGACCTCCAGCTTCTTCTCGAACTGCGCATCGACGATCGTGACCGGCCGCGGCTCGGATTCGATGCCAGTCTTGGTCCCACTTTCCGTCGAGACCACGGCCTGGCCACCGAGAAAGCGAGCAACCTCTTCTAACGGCTTCTGAGTTGCCGACAGGCCGATTCGCTGGAAGCCTGGCGAAAGGCGCTCAAGTCTTTCGAGGCTGAGCGAAAGGTGAACGCCGCGCTTGGTGCCGGAGAGCGAGTGGATCTCGTCAACGATGACCGTCTTGACCGTGCGCAGAATGTCGCGCGCCCGCGGAGACGTGAGGATCAGGTAGAGCGATTCGGGTGTGGTGATGAGAATGTGCGGTGGCCGGCGCATCATGCGGGCACGGGCAGATTGCGGTGTGTCGCCGGTGCGGACCTCGGCGACGATCTCTGGCAGCTGCTCGCCACTGGCGCTTGCGGATTCGCGAATGCCATTCAGCGGCTGGCGCAGGTTGCGCTCGATGTCGTTGTTGAGCGCTTTGAGCGGCGAGATGTAGAGGGTCTGTACGCCCGGGTTCTTCGCGCCGGGCTTCCTAGTGGCGAAGAGCCGGTCGATGGATGAGAGGAAAGCGGCGAGTGTCTTTCCGGAGCCGGTCGGGGCGTGAATGAGGACGTTCTCGTCCTGCTGAATGTGCGGCCAAGCCTGGACCTGAGGCGGCGAGGGCTTGCCGATCTCTGATGTGAACCAGCTTCGGACGGCTGGAAGAAAGCCGCCGAGCGGATCGGTGCCGCGATTCGCCTTGTCTGTGCCCCTGTTCGCCATCCGCCAAGTATGCGGCAGGTGCGATCAGACGGCCAAACCCGGAGACGCTGCGAGGACGAGTTCAGTTCGATTGGCGAGGCTAGTCGATCCAGCTGGTGTGGCTGGGGCTGGGACCGACGCGCAGCAGTGAGTTGACGAATCCTGGCGAACATGGCTGAGTCTCCTTTATGGAGTGGGCGGCTTCGCTGCCGCTATGCAAGCAACGATGCAGGCCAGATGTGACGCGCCGATTGCATGGATGTTGCCGGGATGTAACAACTGGATGTAGGTTTGTTTTCGCTCAACGGCCAGTTTGCACGGGTGGGCGGCACTTCTCCCTCCCAAGATTGGGAGGGAGTCAGAGGGTGGGTCGGCCTTCGTCATGCTGAACTTGATTCAGCATCTCCCTTGACTGGTCTAAGGAGATTCCAGATCAAGTCCGGAATGACCAGACCACATTGCCTCTCTGGGAGAGGCAAGGATCTGCGGCCTGTTTGTCATCCCGACCGCAGCGGAGGGATCTGACCGTACTTCCACGGGCACCGAGAGATTCTGAATCAAGTTCAGAATGACAAGGCATCCTCCCTCCCATATTGGGAGGGAGTTAGAGGGAGGGTTATTCGTCTTGAGAGAACAACTGATCATTCAAGACGAAACGGCCCTCACCCCAACCCTCTCCCAATCTGGGAGAGGGGGATGAACTAGCATCTCAGCCCGCGCCCGCAAGCGGGTATCCGAATCCGGGAGATGCAATGTCAGCGGCACTTGTCACAATGGAAGCACGGTCAGATCCCTCCGCTGCGGTCGGGATGACAAACGATGCGAGATAACGAAAAGCGGCAGTGGATGCGAGAATCTGACTCCCTCCCTCAGCAGGGAGGGAGTCAGAGGGTGGGTTGGGGACTCACTACCCTGCAGGCGTACCTGTCGCCAGCCTGTAGGCGTAGTCGATCGCTGAGCTCATGTTGACCGGATTGGCTATGCCCTGCCCTGCGATGTCGAACGCCGTCCCGTGGTCGACCGATGTGCGGATGATCGGCAGTCCAACCGTCACATTCACACCCTCATCGAAAGCGATCAGCTTCATCGGCACATGCCCCTGGTCGTGGTACATCACAACCATCACGTCCCACTTGCCCTCGTACGCCTGTCTAAACCCTGAATCGGCAGGCAGCGGACCGACCGCATTGATGCCCTCAGCCGCAGCATCCTCGCAGGCAGGCCTGATCTCATCCTCGTCCTCTGCGCCAAAAAGCCTGTTCTCGCCTGCATGCGGATTCAGACCACAGACGCCGATGCGAGGCTCCGCGATGCCAAGCTGTTTCAGATGCTCGCCAGCAGCGCGAATCGTCGCCAGCACCCGGTCTCGCTTGACCCGCTTCACTGCCTCTCCCACCGATACATGGGTCGAGACGTGGATCGCACGCAGCCTCTCGGAGCCAAGCAGCATGAAGTAGTTCTTCGTTCCGCAGAGGTGGCCCAGCAGTCCGGTGTGACCATCGAACTTGTGACCGGCGAGGTGCATGGCTTCCTTGTTGAGAGGAGCGGTCACGATGGCATCGATCTTGCCTGCCTTCGCCATCTCGGTCGCCTGCACGACGGCCTGGAAAGCAGCCTCGCCGGTGTAGGCGTCAACCTTCCCCAGCTTCACCTTTGCCGGGTCGCAGTCCTCGAGGTCCAGCACGTCGATCATGCCTTCTGTGGGGTCGGCGTCAGCGGGGTTCGAGAGCGATCTTGCCTTCCAGCCTGAAGCCCAGCGATCAGCCGCTTCCTGGACGATGCGCGCATCGCCGAAAACGATTGGCCTGCTGCGACCAAGGGCAAGCTCTCCGGGCAGCGCCTTGACCGTCACTTCCGGTCCGACTCCGGCGGCGTCGCCGATTGTGATTCCGATGATTGGTTTATCTGGCATGGATAGTTCGTGTTCCAGGTTGGGACGATAGGAGATCAGGCGCGATGCCCGAGCAGTTTGAGCAGCGTGGCATCGTCGCCGAATGCGCCCGCTTTGGTTGCGATCGTCACGCCATCAAGCTGGCCGCCATTGATGACGCCGACCGGCACGCCGGGCAGCGGCTCGGCGTCGAGCACGATACCACGCACGCCGATGGCGGTGAGAACGGCGTGAGCGGTGTCTCCGCCGATGAGCACAAGCGTGGCTGGCCTGGATTCAGCGATGAGCATCGAGACCCACTGGCCGAGGCTCGCGGTCACTCGGTCTGCGATCGATCGCACGGCTTCAGCATGGAGCGATTCCAGGCTCAGTCCGATGCTCGCTCGCACGGCGACGTTCCTGCCGCTCTCGAGCGCTTCTGTCATAGCAGAGTCATCGATCTGCGGACCTGCAACATTGTGCGCTGTATCGACCGAAAATGCGGCTGAACACACAGTGGCAAGGTTACGGTCGGCGAGCATCGCAAGCTGTCTGTCTGCCAGCGTGCGCTGGCTCGCTGTGATGATGAGAGCCGGAGCTTCGAGCTGGCGCTCTGGTATTGCTTGATGGCCCGGCCCGTCTTGTCTGCCAGTCCGCGCAAGCGCGAAGGCGAGTCCGGCCGATCCAGCAAAGATCACTGGACCCGGCAGAGAGCCCGACCGCTCAACCTCTAATCCAGCGGCGGCGATCCGCTCAAGGTCTTCGTCCGTTTCGGCATCGCAGAAGACGACTCGGCATTCGTCACCTGAATCATCAGCGATCAGCCTTAGCTGTTCTGTCAGCGACGCCTTCCTGGCATCACTCAGGCCGATCTCTGCAAAGCTGTCCGCGCCCACTATCGAAGAGACTCGGCTTGCGCCCACCGGAGACAGCGGATCGCGGCCAACCTCGGTCTCTTCCAACCGCACGCCGTGCACCAGCAGATGGCTGTCACGAACCGTTCTGCCGGTGGCCAGGAATGCCGGGCAAACGATCACAAGCGATGCACCAGTAGCCGCGGCGCACTCTGTGATCTCAACGCCTGGATGGCCTCGGAGAGTTGAGTCGATCTTGACGTAGGTGAGCTGAGACTCGCCCCGAATCGACTCGACCGCTCGCCTGACCACCGGACGCGCTTCAGCAGAACTCAGACGGCGCGAGTCGGCATTGACCGAAACGGCTCCGCAACCGGGAGGCAGCGTGACTCCCGGCTCAAGCATCACGAACGGCTTCGCTTCCTGCGCGCCACCGATGAAAGCCACAGCGCAATCGAGCGCGCCGGTGAGGTCATCGGCGACTATCGCAGCATGAGTCGAAGCAGCCGGACGCGTCATCTCAGCGCGCTCCCGTGATCGCGTCTCTTTGCTTCGCAAGCTCCTGGGCTTTCCAAGCTCCCGGCGCTCGTGCCCGAAGCAGGTGAGAAACGCAGTTCGCCCTAGCCGTTGGTCTTCTTCCACTCCTCGTACTCGGCCTTTGCCTCGTCTGAGAGCGGGTAGTACTTGCGGAGATCGCCACCTTCGGCGAGCTTCATCCGGCTGAAGACCTCCCACTCGGCGTGGTCACCGGCCTTCTCAGCCAGCTCCGCAGCAAGGGCCTGTGGCACGCAGACAGCGCCGTCGTCGTCAGCCACGATGATGTCGCCGGGCATGATGAGCACACCGCCACATGCGATTGGAACCGAGTGGACCATCGGGAAGAGATCGGTCTGGGTGTGGAAGTTGGGTGTCGTGCCTCGCAGCCACATCGGCAAGCCAAGCTTTTCAGCCTCCGGAAAGTCACGGATGCAGCCATCGATCACGATGCCCGCGCCACCCTTGCCGTGGAAGTAGGTGAGCATCATCTCGCCGAAGACGCCGCTGTTCATACTCCCCTTCGCATCGACGATCACGACGTCTCCCGCCTGGGCATCGATAAGCGCATGCCGATGAACCTGCTTGTCAGGCTCCACGTATTCGCCTTCGGGGTAGATGTCCTCTCGCTTCGGCATGAACTGGAGCGTCATGGCCGGACCGGCGATTGCCTTCCCCGGAGTCTTTGCGACGGGGCCGACGATGTGCGGGTTTCGGATGCCGAGCCGCCTGAGCTCGCCGCTGGCTGTTGCGCTGCCGATCGCCGCCAGCTTGTCCACTATCTCCTTCGGGGGTCGCTTGAAGTCTGCCATTGCTGTTCCTGCGTTCCTTGCTGTGATTCGGAGCCTGGCGGGCCATAGGCATGTTTGCCTGGCCCGCGTGATGCCAACCGGCGCATTCTAGCCGGGTGATGGGGATGCCGGGGGCTCAGCTGAACACAGAGAGGCCCAGAACCTGCGACATGACGCCTGGAACGCGGATGGCCGCAAGCTATCCACGATGCAAGAACATCTGATGCCTGACCCAAGGAACGGTCGATATCGATAAGACGTTTTTCGCTGAGATCGTGTGCTATGGTGCGCACTCTCAATGGTTCAGGCGCGCGAATCGTGGAGGAAAACGATATGAAAAACACGAACGATACGAAACGCGAAATTGATGATACTTCCGGTGAATTGGATACCAGGCGCCAGTTCTTGAAGAAGGCCGGTATTGCCACAGGAGCGGCCCTTGCGCTCTATGTCGTGCCAACCATCACAACTGTCGGCGCCAGTCCGGCTTATGCGACTCTTACCGGGCCGAGAATACCGAAACTACAGCCACCAAATGGAGCAACGTTCAGGCCCAATCAACAGATGGTGTTCCAGTGGGACCCCGTAGATGGCGCTCGCACCTATCAGGTTGAGCTCTGGCGAGGTGAATCGTGCGACGGCACTAAATTCCCCGGGGTCGCTCGAACCAGTCGTAACGTCCTTATCACTCCAGCTCCTACCGTCCTGGGTCCCATCTCCTGGCGCGTGACGGCGTTCGATACCAGTGGAAATATCGTTAACACGAGTGATTGCTGCTGGTTCAAAGTCACGCCGACTGGGACGTAACCAGGTTTCCCCTTTGGCCGTGACGTACCGCAAAGGTGCGCATGGCCCGTATTGCTGGGGATGCCGGGGGCTCAGTTGACTGAATTCGCGCAAGCTCCACGACTGAAGAAGTGCTCAGTCGTGGAGCTATACGTTGATTGTCACCGGTAGTGGTGCTGATCCAGTCGACGCGCGCAGCAGCAAAGATCGAGACGTGTCACACAGACTGCCAGAGACAGATTAAGCAGGCGAACAGGCGGCTAATCGACCTGAGCTTCTACCGTAAAGTTCCTGCACTCGCTCTCGCAGATCGTGTTGCCGATGTTTCCATTAGGCGAATCGAGCGCCTCGACTTTCCAGTGGAAGATGCCGCCATTGGCAAAGGCCGGACCAGCGAAGTTCACAGGGTAGGAAGTGTTCGTAGTGGCCGTCCCTATTAGTGGGTTCCCGGGATTGTCACAAGATCCGAACTTCAACGTTACCCGGTAACCCAGTGCGCCTGCTACAGGCTGCCAGGTGAGGCTAGATTGAACCTGTGGAACGACCGCATCTGCCGCGGGCGAGATCAGAGCAACCGTGCAGGGAGGCGCTGTAGCTGCCGTGTAGGCCGGGGCGGCCTTGACGGTTGATATACGCGGAACTGCCCACAGTGCGCCAAGACCTACCGCGCCAAGACCAGCCTTCTTAAGAAACGCTCTGCGCGCCTCAAACTGGTCTTGCTCAGTCAACGCTGGTTGCTGTTGCGACTCACTCATATTCGTCATTCTCCAGGTTTTCAGATCGGCACAAGCGGGAAGTTGGCGGATATTAGCGACGAAACAGGTAGCTGTCCATCAACAAATAGTTAAAAACGTACTGAGATTCGAGATGATCCTTGGTGTCATGCGGGCAAGGAGGTGAACTGGAAAGCGCCGCTGCACTCAACACATCTGCTGTTCGCGATATGGCGTTCGGTGTATTTCTTTCGATGGTAATTGGCAGTGCCTTCAGCGAGCTTGACTGCAGTCGTATGAAACGGCGATGACGAACAGGATTGGCCAGGACTGGAGCCAGCTCTGTTGCCAAACGCGAAGAATCCCCGTCTTTCGACGAGGATTCTCCAGTGCGAGTCGAAGTGGAGCGGCGGATGGGATTCGAACCCACGACATTCTGCTTGGAAGGCAGACGCTCTACCAGCTGAGCTACCGCCGCCTGGACGATCTATTCTAGCGGTTGCGATTCTGACTTGCAGTTGAACTGACCGTCATTGCCGGACCAGTTCCTGCTACATCGAGATGACCGGTCACGACCCGCATAGCCTGTGCCAACGTTCGAACATGGGCAGCAGCACCCCCAAACGAAGGACGCTGGCTCTACGAAATGAACTTCACCGAGCTGGCGACCGTTTCAGCGGCAGCACAAGCGCCCGGCACATCCCCAGGACATCCGGTCTCGATGAAATAGGTGAAGTTGCCAACCACGACGACTGTCACGGCTGCCTTCCAGTCAGCCAGAGAAGGGTCGAGCCGATGCAGCAAGCCGTCATGGCCATCAACGACCGTCAACTCGGCACTCGCAATGCTGCCCTGCTGGGTGATCAAACCGGCGAACCGGCTGCTGGCAGTCTCGACATCGATCGGGCTCGGGTTGCGCAGCCGTCTGACCCGCACCGCTGTTCCGTTCTGCCACGAGTCAGGTCCCAGCCCTGAGATGTCCAGCCGACTCTGGGAAAAGGGCGCAGCAAAGACGGGCGAGAGTCCGTTTGCCGCGATCATCCATTGATCGCCAAGTGTGAACTCAATTCCCAGAACGGCGTCGCTGAACTCGATCGCCTCTGCTGGTTCGACTTCATATTCACTGGCCAGTTGATCGGCGGCGACTGATCGGTCAGTGAGCATCTGTCGTGCTGTATCGAATGCCGCCAGCACCGGATTGGTCTTCGAATCGCCGCAACATTCCAGTTCAAGAGCTGCTGTGCCCAACCATGAATAGAGACCTGAGACTGCGGACTGGAGCTGATCCTGGTGGTCCAGCGCCTCTGGCGGGATGTAGCTCTGGGCAAAGAGCGCCGAGCAGGCCTGTGCCAGCCGCGCGCCGAATAGCTGCAAGGCATTCGCCTGCTCTTCCGGACTGCCAGGATCCGCCCATGCCGTCTCGAACCAGACGGTCCAGTCTTCAACATGCGAAGCCACCGGGCCGACGATGCCAAGGTATTCGCGAATCTCACGCGAGATCAGTTCGGAATCGGTGCGGCCTCCCTCGGGCAGTGGCGTCGGCGTGGGACCGGGCGCAGTTCCTGGAAGCCCGCCACCTGCATTTCCTCGCGTAACGCAGACGGGAAGAGTGATCTCGATCCCAGGGCTTGCAGGCGTTGCCGAAGCTTCAGGAGTGACCTGAGGCGGTGTCGTGGCTGTTGGAACTGGCGAAGGCGAGGGTTGCGGGGTCGCCGTTGGCTCAGGACTGGGATCGTTTCCTGATGACGAGCAAGCAGCGGCGAGGATCACGAGAACACAGAGGAAAGGTGCGGCCTTCGTGAAGCGCGTTCGGCTCATGGATATTTCGCCGGTTCGTGCGCTACGTGCCTTTGAACAGCCAGACTCTGCGGAAAGTACGGAGAATGAGCAGTAGATCGAGCTTCAGTGAAGCGGCATTGATATACACAACATCGTGCCTCAGCTTGTTCCTGGCCTCGGTTATCGTGTTCGTGTACCTGTAGTTGATCTGGGCGATTCCCGTGATGCCAGGCTTGGCGCGGAGTCTGCGCCTGAAGTTCGGCACATGATCCAGGATCTGGACGCTCAACTCTGGCCGCTCCGGCCTCGGCCCAACGACGCTCATCTCGCCCTTGAGCACGTTCCACCACTGTGGGAACTCGTCGATGTAGAGACGGCGCAACAGCTTGCCAACCGTAGTGACTCGCGGGTCGTCCGGACTGGCCCAGACAGCGCCTTGCTGCTCGGCGTCGGCGGTCATCGTTCTGAACTTGATCAGCTTGAATGGCCGGCCGCCCCAGCCTTCGCGCTCCTGTCTGTAGAAGATTGGGCCGCGAGAGGTGAGCTTGATCGCCAGTGCGACCGGGATGAACATAATTGCGACGATCGCAACACCGATCAGGCTGACAATTACGTCGAGCACTCTCTTCCGCCTCGAAGAGAGATATAGCAGAGGGGGACTCACCGCTTCCTGCAGGTGATCGGCCCTCGGAGCAGCGACCTGCAGCCCAGCAGTCTGTTCTGTTCGATGTATCGCCATTGATTCACTTTGCTGGCGCGTTTCAGATCCGGTAGACAAGACAGGAACCTATCTGAAGGGCCGTGTTTGAGTCTGCCCAATCCCCAGTTATCAAAGCAAGAGTTACAAACACTTTTTTACGTGTGCATTACCGAATATGACAACCCGGCAATGTCATTCATATCGGAGTATGTCAGAACCACAGGCCAATCGTTCGCATATCGATCACAGATCGGCCAGTTCGCCGTCGCAGGTCGCAACCACAGGTCGAAATCTGCGAACTGTGGACGAAGAAGCAACAGCTTCCGCAGCCAATGGTCGCGGGCATAGCCGACTGGCTCGATGCTGTTTGCGATCAGTATCGCTGCGGGCAGACACCCATTGCGAGCGCAGTCTGAATCATCACAGGTCTACGTATCACCCGCCCGCAGCACCGAGTGAATCGCGGACCTGGAAGCTGACCAGATGACGATGGCCATCACCACGGCCATGACCGCGCCCATGATCCCGAAGACAAGTAACAGAGCCGCCGCATCGAACTGCACGATCATCGGCGGGTTGACTGAGCCAAGCCGTCCCGACGCGGCGAGGAACGGGAATATCGTGTCGCCGAGCCGTGAGCCGAGGAACACGCCGATTGCCACTGCGATGGCAATCACGAGAACCTGCTCCACCGCGATGAAGGCGACTATCTGCGATCTTGAGATCCCCATCGTTCGCAGCAGAGCCATCTCGGCGCGTCGCTGAAGGAATGACGTGCGAGCATGGACGGCGTATCCGGCTGCGCTTACAACCAGCACGGCCGTGAAGGCTATCGCCAGCAGAGCCTGCCAGCCGGTGGTCACCAAAGGATCGAGCTTGATGAGCGCAACCTGTGCCTGCTGATCTATAACCGGCCCGCTTGAGAGCGTGAAGGTGTTACCTCCTCCCGCTCCACCCAGCGTCAGCTTGATCTCTCCGGGCAAACTGCGATCCGGATCCTGTGCTGCCGCGTCTGACGCATCGATCCAGTACTCATCTGGCTGAATATCGTTGCCCAGCCGCTCCAGGTTCAGCCTCTGCTTGAGCAGATCAAGGTCCATCAGGGCGAATGGAATCTCTTCGTCGTACAGCGTTGGGAACGTCTCGATGATGCGCGTGACCTCCAACCGCACTCGGGCGCCCTCGATGCTGACTGTGATCACATCTCCAACTCTTGCTGAGTGGATCTCTGCCAGGTTCTTGCTGAAGATGGCAGGAACTGTTGGCTCTTCGCGCCCGAAGGCCAGTCCCCTGTACTCGCCCGGCCCAGCATCGCTCCATCTAAGCTCGCCGATCCCGACCACGCTGTCGCCATCTTCGGTCAGCTCATGTGAGATCGAGTCAGCCAGTGCATCTGCCGTTGGCTCAAGAGTTCTGAAACCTGTCAGATCATCGAAGTCAGCCAGTGTGACGGGGTTTTCGCCGATGTTGTTCAGAACTGAGACATCGTCGATGAGCAGGGTTCCGGCAGATAGCGGTCCGTTGAACCTGACGACCCCGATCGAGTGCAGAGTGACAGGCATGAGAGGAGCGAGGGTTCCAAGCCGGGATCCAGGAGGAGGGAAGATGCTCGAGCCCAGCCGGCACCAGTCAGGCTCAAGATCAGCATCCGGCGGCAGACAGTTGAAGCGGTTGCGATCGGTCGCGCTGGGGGCAAGGTTGCCCAGCGGCACTGAGTAGTAGCGGCCGTTGCGGTCGCTCAACCTTGCGACGACAAGGACATCCGGCCGCCTGATGAGCGACTTGACGCGGATGCTGATGAATCGCGAGTCGGAGAAAAGCGGGATGCCAGGCAGAATATCTGGACGAATGTCGTCCAGTAATCCGCTCAACGAATCCCCGTACAGATCGTCTCTGTGCCATGCGGCGTCGCCAATCTTGTCCGTGTCAACGCCAAGCACGGTGAATCGCTCTGACTCCGCTGCGGCGAAGGTGTCGGAAAGCCCTGTTGTGC
>JANQIZ010000089.1 GCA_028281895.1 Dehalococcoidia bacterium | reverse complement strand
ACTCAGCCGCTCCCGAAGTGGCGCTCACCAGCGCCTCGCTCCTCGACAGGCCAGATTCGGCGAGTATCTCGATCTCGTGGACGAACAGACCCGGCGCGTAGTGGCTCCACGGCGAATCTGAGCCGGCCGTCACGTGAACGCCCATCTCCGAAAGACGGCCAGTCGCCTCCATCCTGTTGTCGAGACTTCGCTTCGTGGCATCCAGCGCGGCCACCTGCTCGGGAGTCGATCCGTGCTCGCGAATCTGCTCTTCTTCGGCAGCGATCCCTGCCCGAACCACATGCAGCGTCGGATTCACCCACGCGCCGGCAGCTGCCAATTGGTCCGCCAGGTCCTGACGCCACTCGTAGCGTCCAAACTCGTCCTCGAAAACGCAGTGGATGATCATGTCGATGCCCGCCTCGAGCGCGTTGGACACACCTGCAGCGTTGGAGCAGTGTGCGGCGGTCAGCTTTCCGAATCTGTGGGCCTCTTCGTGTGCGACAGACAGCTCGGCCACTGTGAACGATGGCAGGTTGTCGAATGAGGATCGCGTGCTGCCGCCTGTGGCCATGATCTTGATGAAGTCAGCGCCTTCCTTGATCAGAGACCGCACCTCGTGACGCACTGCGTCTTCGCCATCGGCCTCCGAGCCGCAGTACCACATATGCCCGCCGGTCATAGTGATCGGTCGACCTGAGATCACCATGTTCGGCCCAACCGCCAGGCCGCGTCGAATTCCCTCTTTGAGCGAGAAACCGACACGATGCTTGGCCCCGTTTTCACGGGCCGTCGTCACGCCGGAGTGCAGGGCGTGCCTCGCATTCTTGGCGGCGCGAAGCAGCAACATGTCGTCATCGTCTAGCGCCACATCATCACCCAGCGTACCGTCGCCGGGCGCCATCATGTGCGTGTGCGCATCGACAAGACCGGGCATGATCGTGGCCGACGCGTAGTCGACCTCTTTCACCGGCGCGCCATCCGGTGCTCGCACCTCTGCCTGCGACCCAACTGCCGACACCGTTTCGCCATCGAGAAGCACCGCGGCATTCTGCAGCGGATCAGCGCCGGTGCCATCGAAGACGCGATCGGCGCGCAGGAGAGTGAAGCGAGGTTTGGGGTCAGACATCGAGGCGGCGCTCCTGATCTTTTACAGCCAGGTATCGGATAGCTCGCCGCAAGGTATCACCGGTGCGCCAGCGACGTCGCCTACCCGCTCACTGCGATCCCGCAGGACAACAGGTCTCGCACCAGCTGATCTGGTCCAGTGAAAAGGAATGCTGTGATTCCGAGCGACCGTGCGCCATCGATATTCTCAGGGCGATCGTCTGTGAAGAAGATCTCGGAGGGCTCAAATCCGGAGCGTTCGATGAGAGCCTCGTAGAACTCGGCATCAGGCTTCATCGCGCCAACCTGGTACGAGAGTATCGGCGGATCGAATCGGCTGGCGAATGGCAGATTCTCCTGCGCCCATTCCCAGTGCGGCTCAGATGTGTTGCTGGCAATCGTGATCTGCATCTTTTCAGCAACCTCGGAGACGATCCCCAACACGGCTTCGTCGGGAATCAACGATTCGTGGTAGATGCGTCGCAGTTCGGGTTCGCTGACAGGAATTCCCAGGCTCCTGATCGCCGCGCTGGCATGGTCTGCCCATGAAACCTTGCCCGACTCGAAGCCTGCCTTCTTCTCAGGAGAGAAGACCTCTTCAAACACCCGATCTTCCGGCTGGCCGGAAAGCCGGGCGAGCTTCGATGCAGGGATGTGCTCCTGTACATCGACCATCACATTGCCAAGATCGAACGCAACCAGCTTGATCTCTTGCTTCATGGCTGCACCGGGATTCCGGGCGTGACCACTCTCAGCGAATAGACGGATGTGCGAGCAGTGACGTACATGGTCCTGCGGTCTGCGCCTCCCCAGCCGAGGTTCGCAGGCAGCTCCGGAAGCTCCAGCACTCCCAGCAACTCCTCGTCCGAGTTCCAGATCCAGACGCCTCCCGGACCTGTCGAGAAGATGTTTCCTTCCTCATCCAGCTTCAGGCCGTCCGGCACACCATCCAGCTCACCAGCCGGACCGTACGGCATCTCCTGCACAACACGCGATCCACTCAACGATCCGTCACTCGCGACGTCATAAGCATGCAGGTGCGGATCGGGGCGGGAGTTCGATACATAAAGGGTCTTGCCGTCTGGAGAGAACGCAAGGCCGTTCGGGTGGTTCATGTCAGACCCAAGCATTTTCAGAGACCTGTCGGCATCAAGCTTCCAGATCGCCGCATGGCCGAGTTCCTTCTCCGACTCAGGCAGCGCCTTCTTGTCAGGGTCCGTGAACACCAGCGAATCGCCAGACCCTCGCACAACATCGTTGCAGCGGTTCAGCCGCTTGCCTTCGAACCGATCCGCCAGCAGCGTCAGACCGCCATCGGACTCGTAGCGGCACACCCTGCGCGCATCTTGCTCGCAGATCACCACGCGGCCCTGTGAATCGAAGACCGCTCCATTCGCTCCACCGGAATCGGCGCGAATCACCGTCTTCTCACCCGTCTCGACATCGACTCGATAGTGGATACGGGCATCTACGTCCGACACATACAGAAACCCGGACGGATCCCAGAGCGGTCCTTCAGTGAAGACAAACCCTGTCGCGACTTTGCGCGGCTCAAGTGACTCGAAAAGGGGTGCGAACGCGGGTGCCGTCATGCTGCTCCTGGAAGGTGTGAAATGGCCAGGAGCGAAGGTTATCGCACTGCGCGTTTACTCGGACGCCGCAGCTGGCAGTGAGACATGGAAGCTGGTTCCACTTCCCTCGACACTCGTCACCGAAAGCGTGCCGCCGTGGGCTTCAACAAGCCTCTTCACGATCGTCAGTCCAAGGCCAACACCGCCGGTGGAGCGATTGCGGGAAGGATCAACTCTGTAGAACTGCTCGAACACCCGCTCAAGCTCATCTTCGGGAATGCCGACGCCTGTATCGGTCACGCTGAACGACACGGCGCTTTGACTGTCTCTCCGAGCCTCGACCGTCACGCGGCCACCAGACGACGTGTGTTGGAAGGCGTTCTCGACAAGATTGGCGAGCACCTGCCGCATTCGCGTCCTGTCGAGGTGGATATCAGGCAGATCGTCAGGCACTACAGTCTCAAGCCTGATCCCTTGATCGGCAGCACGCGGCTCGAACGATGTGGTGGTCTCGCGAATCACCGAGCCCAGGCTGTCGGGAGCCGTCTCCAGGCGAAGAGCCCCGGCCTCGGCCACCGATAGGAGCCGCAGGTCATCGACAAGGTGGGAGAGATGAGCCGTCTGTGAATGCAGGCTCGTGATCGTCTCCCGGTCCGGCTCAACAACGCCATCGAGGATCGCCTCCAGGTATCCCTGGATGTTGGTCAGCGGCGTCCTCAGCTCGTGCGCGATATCCGCCGTCATTCGGCGTCGCTGCATCTCTGCCGATTCGAGATCGCTCGCCATCTCATTGAACGTGCTGGCCAGTTCGCCGATCTCGTCCTGCCGATCCTCAGGAACCCGGTATGTCAGGTCTCCAGACCCGAGCTTGCGTGCTGCGGAGGTGAGGCCGCGCACGGGAGCCAGCGCCTGGCGTGTGAAGAAGGCGACGAAGATCAGGCCTGCGGCCATAGCGGCGAGCCCGGCAAAGATCAGAGATCGTTGAAAGGACTCTTCAAGATCTGTGAGCGGAGGCTCGATGAGCAGACTGTCGAGATCACTGATCACATCTTCCGCCACCTGCTGCTCTGTGGCAGTGAGCAGTTCGGAAGGAATCCTCCCGCCGCGTGGAGACATGGGAACCCCGTCGACATCAGACTGCGAAAATGTGGCGTCGCCGTACAGTGGGAAGCCAAAGGCATCGAACAGCTCTGCACCGTACTCGCTCACCGCCAGGGCAGGGCGGTTGCCGCCGCCAGCCGGGTCCATAAGCAGCTCACCCACAACGCGATTGCCGACCACCAGCGGGGTGCGGCGGGCTCCGCTTCCACGCAGGTGTGAATCGTCGATGTGCTCAGGCTGTCCCATCGTGCTGATCACGAACTCATGCGAGTCGGCGACCACATAGCCATCTTCGTCGGTGACCACCACTCGCCAGCCAAACAGCCCACCCACCTGCGCGACAGCCAGCTGCACTTCGGCCCAGTCCTGGTTCGCCTGGTAAGCGTTCTTGACCAGGACCTCGGCGCGCTCGGTCCGAGCTGCTTCGACCTGGCGCGAAAACTCCTGCGTCTCTCGACGCGTGGCGGCTGCGGAGTACGCGCTCACGCCAGCGATCGTCAGCGCCAGGACAATCGCAAAGCCGGCTGTGAGCCGGAACTGGAGGCTGTTAGTCAGTCTCTGCATATTCGAAGCGGTAACCAACTCCGTAGACGGTGCTCAGGTGCTTGGCTGCGCCTTCAGGCGCCTCAATCTTCCGCCTGAGGTTTGAGATGTGAGTGTCGACAGTCCGGTCGAAGCCCTCAAACTCGTAGCCGAACGCGTTCTGGATGATCTGCTCCCGCGAGACGGTGCGGCCAGCCGATTCCATGAAGTAGGTCAGAAGCCGGTACTCCGTTGGCGTCAGTCCGATCGTCGAGCCTGCCACTTTGACTGTACGGCCATCGAGGTCGACCGAGATCTCGTCTACGACCAGCATGCCGCCAGACTCCTTGTCCCGCACTTCGTCCCTGGCCGTTCGGCGCAGCACAGCTCTTACACGCGCTGCCAGCTCTCTCGGACTGAACGGTTTGGCGATGTAGTCGTCCGCGCCCATGTCCAGGCCTGCGAGGCGGTCATCCTCTTCCACCCTGGCGGTCACCATGATGATGGGCACGTTCGATTCTTTGCGGATGGTTGAACACACCTCCTGACCGCTCATGCCCGGAAGCATAAGATCGAGCAGGATGAGAGACGGCTGCTCGGTGCGAGCCATCTCAACCGCGGTGATGCCGTCTTCGGCTGTCTTGACGCTGTGCCCGTCCTGGATGAGATACAGGCGCATCAACTGCGAAACCGAAGGGTCGTCCTCGACTATCAGGATGGAGTGTCCACTCTCAGGGCTGGTGCTGGTCATCCGTGCTTCTCCGCGCTCGAACTGGCGCTGTTCAGTTCCTTCTCGAGTCTTCAGCATAGCCGTCACCCTGTCTCCTGAGCTATTCGCAGTCGCTTCAGCTTCTAGGCCTCAGAGACGGCCGAAGTCGACTCATCGTCTGACTCTGGCTCGTCCATGTCGTAGTCGAAGAAGGGGTGCGTGTCTAGTCGTTCGAGGAGCTCCTTGATCGCAGGCGGCAGTTCTCCGTTGAACTCGAAATCTCCCTCCGGGAAGTCGAAGAAGAATCCGCCTGCAGAGTCGTCCGGCATACGGAAGTCCTCGAAATGGAACTCAAAAGGAGAGATGCCGAAGTCGCCGCCCTCGGGGAACCCGAAGAAGGGCTCGCCGGGTTGTCCAAACGGGCCAAACGTGCCATGCGGACCGAACTCGAAGTGATGCGGACCGTCCCAGTCGAACAGCTCCGGGATAGCGATCCCACCTGAGTGCATTCCAGCGATGCCGCCCGAAAGAATGTCGAACAGCACACCGTCCTCGGTCAGCCACTCAGGCATCCGGTCCAGCCACGCCTTGATCTCTGCGCCTTCGGCCTCTGTTATCTCACCATCCTCGACCAGCCGATCAATCAGTTTGTCGATCAGTTCGGCTCTGCGGTCTTCCGCCTGCTCCTCGTGAGCGTTTTCGAGCGCAGACTCCAGGTCTTCGAGTTCAATGCCCAGTATCTCGGCCACATTCTCGAGAATCGGTCCATGGAAGTAGGAGCCGTGCAGATCAAAGTCGAAGTCGCCGTAGGGCAAAACCGAGACCGCTACGTCAGCACCGAGCCCGAACAGGATGTCTGGCCTTGCCAGCTTCTTCGCGGCGTCAGGCATCGACTCCATCCATGCGTCGGCCTCGTCTGCCTGCACCTGGGTGATGACCTCACTCGCCACAAGGTCTTCCAGGATTTCGCGCCTGCGCTCCGCCTCCAGGTCATCGCTCGCCTGATCGAACGCATCTTTGAGGGTTGTGGAGTTAATCCCCAGCTCCGAAGCCGCTCGCTCAAGCAGATCGTCCCGCTGCTCATCAGAACTGTTGGAAGACCCGATCGCCAGCGCTGCGCCGCCAGCCGCAATAAGGCCTACAAGACCAACAACAAGCGCTACCGGAATGAATCTGATCGACATTCTGTGTCCCTCAAAAAACGGGGTTGGATGAATCCCGTGCTGCAAATCATTCTGGCTCACAAAATTCAAGAATCTCTCAAGGGTTTGTGAAGGCCTTCTTGAAACGCTCTCAGGCAGGCGCCCTTCGCTGTGCAGGCCAACTAGCCCGGCCAGATGAAGGCGCCGATGCTCAAAAAGGTCGCCTGCTCCCGTTGGTGGCACCACGCAGCTAAGAAGTCGGCTCACCAGATCAGATGTCACTGCCATCGGGTCTACCTTCGGTAGTCGACACCCGATCGGTCTATGGCCGATTCACATCGACGATCGCGACCGCCCCTCGCCAGATTCGGAGAAACAGAGGATTGTCAGAGAACAGGATCATGGTTGTCGACGACACCCCCGAGATCGTCGAGGGTCTGAAGATCGCGCTGTCTGATGCTGGCTTCGAAGTGCAGGGAGTGAGCGACGGCCGCGACGCCTTGAGGGCGTTCTACGAGAATCCGCCGGACCTCATCCTGCTCGATCTCATGCTCCCTGGAATGGGTGGCACCGAGGTCTGCAAACGCGTCCGTGCAATGTCTGACACGCCGGTCATCATCCTGAGCGCTCTGGACGACGAAGCGCAGAAGATCCACGCTCTCACGATCGGCGCAGACGACTATGTGGTCAAAGGCGCGGGCATCGGTGAGCTGCTGGCCCGCATCAAGGCCAGCCTGCGACGAGTAAAGCTGAACCGCGAGACGGGCTCTACCACGCACTACTCGGACGGCCTCCTGCAAGTCGATTTCACCAGGCAGTCTGTGCGCGTCGGAGATCGTCCACTTGAGCTCACGCCGATCGAGTTCAAGCTGCTCACCGAGCTGGTGAGGCACGAAGGCAAGCCGCTCTCATCCAACGAGCTTCTGGAAGCGGTCTGGGGATCGGGCTACGAGACAGACAGCCTCGTCAAGTGGCACATCTCCCGCCTGCGCCGCAAGCTCAGCGCAGTCCTTGGCAGGCCAGACCCGGGCGTCATCGTCACCAGGCGCGGATACGGCTACGCATACCAGGAACAGTCAGCCGCCTGAGACCGGCGAACAGCGCCCAACACATGGATGACCCCCGCATAGAAGAGCTGATGGAGTTCATCGACAGCGTCGATGGCAATGGCGAACCCACGGCTCTGGCCCTGATGGCCCGTCGAGTCGAGAGTCATCTCAAGGTCGTTGAAGAGCTCAAGGAAGAGCTTGCCAGCGAGCACAAGCCCGTAGCCGAGCTTGAGGCCAGGGCATCCAACCTCTCCCAATCCCTCGCAGAGCGGGAGTCGATGCGCGACCAGATCCAGGAAGAGGCGCAGACTGCCGCTGTGAAGGCATCAGTGGCCAGCACTACGGCCCGCGCCGCTGCCTTGAGAAAGACCGCTGAGGAGAAGCAGAACGCTCTCAGTCAGTTCGACAAGGATCTCGAAGAGGAGCAGCTTCGATACAGGAGGGCCATTCGTGCGCTCGAATCGAAGCAGAAGCAGCTGACGCAAGTGCGGGAGCAGATATCACGCCGTATGAACATCCTGGATGCGCTCGTTCAACGAGCGGAGATGGAATGGCCCGCCCACTTCTTCGGTGAGAACGAGCGGATGAAGGCCCAGAAGCAGCGAGGATCTGCGCCTCCCCGCAGAAGACGCCGCAGCGGCAGCCGCCGGATAGTCATGCGCCGCAAAAGAGCGAGTTAGGGTAGGCTGACGGGCAGTTCCAGGTTGCGGTTCACCGCTTCTCACCTCGTATCTTGACTATTCACCGCATGTTGATGGACAGCGATCAGCTACGTCGCTAACCTGTGCCAACTTCCTGTCAGAACGAGGAGGACGAGGCACATGACCGAGTCGCAAGAGCCATCGACTGTAACCGTGGACAAATTTGAACAGCGCACAGCCTTCTTGAAGAAAGCGGGCCTCGGCGCAGTCGGCCTTGGCGCTCTCTGGGCAGTCCCGAGAATCTCAACCGTCAAGGCATCCTCGGCCTACTCAGCAGTCACAGCGCCACCCTGCACAGTTACCAAGACATTCCCGGCTCCCAACGATGTCGTGCCACAACTGGATGTTCTCTTCACCTGGCAGCCAGTGCCGGGCGCAGCACAGTACATGGTTCAGCTGTGGTTCAGCGACACGTGTGCGAATTCAGACGATCAGATTGGTAACGAGCCCACTTCGACGAATTCCATAACGTTCAACTTCGAACGTTCTCGCTTTGCGGGATCCACGATGAGCTGGAAAGTCATTGCGCAGGACGCAACTGGCAATATGCTGTGCATGAGCGAGTGTACGAACTTCTCAGTCGAAGACATCGTTCCGTAAACCGCATTTCTGGCAGGACGACAACGCATCGGAACAGGTGATCCCTTGTCGCGCCAGTTAGAGATGGCACCCCCGGCAGGATTCGAACCTGCGGCCAAGTGCTTGGAAGACCCGTCAGGCTATGCACTATGCGTCAAACTTGGAGCGCTGGGGGTTTGCACAAAAAGCATCTGATCTCGTAGAGCAGAGTGGTTCCAATACCCCCCCCTGTGTTAGGGTGCAAGAGTCGTAGAAATGACACTCGACCGAGCGATAAGTCCACCCGCTCGGCCAGCCATCTATGAACATACCTGCGCAAGCAACCCATTACCTAAAACTGCTACCTGCTGCGGTCATCCCGGTATTCGTTGCAGCGTACCTCGGAATTATTCTTTCTCTTGATTCCGACCTCCGTCTCTATGGATTTGACCCGCTCGGTAAATCTGAAACTCGAGTCTGGGACGAGTATCTGTTCATCGGTACATTGGCAGTCGGACTAGCAATGTTTCTCGGAATCGCTCTCCGCCTGATACCGAGATGGGCGGAAGCAGGTATCGTCTACCCCGAATCACTGCCACATCAGCGAGCAGGAAACATGCGGGGTTGGATTGAGACTCGCATCGGTCGCGTCGCACTGACGCAATCATTGTCCGTGACGGCGGTTGCCTCAGCGGCGTTCCTCTCACCAATTACTCCTTCGGCAGCGTTAATCGTGTTTTGTGGAACAATCTTTGTTCTGACGTTTCTCGCATGGACATGGAAGCGTGATCGCTTCCGTACTGCTGCACTGCTAACACCAGACCAAGAAGTCACGTGGTGGTATCGAAATTTAGTATACTGGTATGTGCCAATTGCAGTGCTGGCCCTATCAATTTCCCAAATCGTATACAATAACCGTGCCGGTGTAATAACAGGATGGGCACTTGTCACTACATTTCTGATAGTGAGATTTATTGTTCATTTCATAAAGGTCTGGCTCACGCAGCGCGATGAAGCGTATGGCGAGAAATACCCTCGCATCCAGCGGGTCATTGATTTCGCTCGTGGTGGCGCACCGTGGATACCACTGTATGTAGCGATTGTATGCGCATTCTTCAATATACTCGTAACAGCCGTACGGCCTGAATTTGGAATTGGCATACCTGTCCTCATTCTTGGAATGGGTCTTACAGTGAAGACAGGACCTTGGCCGCAGACAAGCCGAGCGATGTTCGGAATGAACGTGTTGATAGGATTCGGTGCTCTCACCACAGCGATGTGGGTACTCGAATACTTACTTATCAAGAGAGTAGTCAACCTCTGATGGAGTGGCGTAATGCCATAATGGTCACTATCGCGCTACTCAACTTCTGGATCGCAGTGTCTCCGTGGCGTAGCCACATTTTTGACAAGGCGGCAGAAGCTAATCAGCGAGAACCCGAAGAAATGCGTCATCTGAGTGCAAACCAAAAGTTTAAACTTAACGCGTTCTGGGTTTTCGTAATTTGGGTGTTCACGATGCCATACGTAACTATATTCAGTATAAGCCTTGGCGAGCAAGGCTTGGGAGTCGATGCTAGTGTCATTCGCGAAGCTTTGATTGACACAACGCATTGGTTCGCTATCCCGGGCTAGATGGCTCACCCAGTTCCTAACCTCCGCAGTTACGACCGTTTCCAGCCATGGTCGTACTGGTAGTCGCGGCACTGGCCAGTGTGGCGACTTCCTCTGACGGCGATAGCTACGGCATCGTGGATATCAATCTAGAAGAGGATGTGCTTTTGGCTGCTACGTGCTACTTGATCTGGCCTGGAGATAGCCTCGGACATGTGCGTGACACCTACATGAGTGAAAACGGAGGACTCACCTGGACGCTTGTGGAAGAGCGCGCAGTAGGCAGGTGTAGCACTCAGGAAATGCGCCAACGCATCGACACCTCACGCGGTGTCATGGAGTTGAGGCCTGGAGAAGGTGTATTTCTTGTTGACGACAACGGAGTAGCGTCTCTCGAATTCGACACCTCATTCATGAATGAACGCGTGTTTCGAGCAATTTCATACGATGAGCTTTCGGGTCGCAGTTTCTCTATCGGTGAGGTATCAATCGGGCTGTTCGATGTGGAAGTCGAGCCTGCAAGTGCAAACATGGTAGTTGCCACCGGACACACTGGCGTATTGGTCGGGCTGCCGGACGGTTCCTGGGAATGGGTGAGAGTTGGACCCTACTCTTTCGCCCCCGAGTCAGCCGCAGGACGGAAGGGGTTGGTGAAGAAGTTTCGCACTGTTGTGA
>JANQIZ010000029.1 GCA_028281895.1 Dehalococcoidia bacterium | reverse complement strand
CATCGCGCTCGCCGTCTGAGCGGACATCGAGGATCACTGTGTTGGCATCGTCTATCGCTGCCAGCACGTTTTCCTTCAACGCGATCTCGGACCGTGCCGGGCGGGGCGTGAAGTTGCCTGACGCGTGCGAAGGCGCCTCGGCAGTGACTGGACGGCCCTCTGCCTGCCACTTGGGCAGTCCGCCATCCAGGAACTTGAAATTCTCATGGCCGTAGTAGCGGAGAGACCACAGCAGTCTGAACGAGTAGAGGCCGCCTTGCGAGTCGGTAGCGACGACCGTTGTGTCGTCACTGATGCCGAGCGATGCCATTGTCCTGGCAAACTGCTCAGGCTCCTGGATGTGCGTGCGGTCTTCGAGTGAGGTCTTGTAGTAGTTGTCTACTACGCCCACGGCGCCCGGGATGTGCGCCGCCTCATATTCCTTGGGATCGTTCGTGTCGACGATGCGGATGCCAGGGTCATCAAGGTGCTCAGCGAGCCAATCGGTCGAGACGAACACAGATGAATCGGCGTAGCCGCGTTGATCCGGTGGAACAATCTCATTCAGGGGCATTTTGATGACTCAGCCTTGAGTACGAATGTGTATTTGGGAGAATAGTTGAAGACGGGCCGATCTTATCACCGCTTACTCACACGATCGCCCACGCGCACGGCGATCTGTGTGAAATCGTTCACGGTGTGTTAACTTACTAGGCCGCTGCGCCTTCCCCGCGAAGCTGAATTGAGTTCAGCCAGGAAGCATCGAGTCACTTGGAATACATCCTCGCCGGTATAAGCATCGACCGCGCGCCTGTCGATCTGCTTGAGAAGGTCTCTGTACCTCCACACCAACTGCGCATCCGCCTGGAAGAGCTGGCCCGCCATGCGGGCGGCGGAGTGATTCTCTCCACCTGCAACAGGACAGAGGTGATTGGCACCGCGTCTAACCCCGAAGGCGGTCTTGAGAGGCTCGGCGAGTTCCTCAGCATTCTCGCTGAGCGCGGCGGCCATAGCGCAGGAAAGCTCGACTCGTACGTTTATCACATGGTCGGAGACGACGTGATTCGCCACGTCTTCAGCGTCACCGCGGGACTGGATTCGCTTGCGATCGGTGAGGCACAGGTTGCAGGGCAGGTTTCCCGAGCGCTGCAGGCGGCCGGTGAGAGCGGGTCTATTGAGCCCGTCGTCTCCCGAATGTTCCACTCCGCGCTGCGCAATAGCCGGATCATCAGGAAAGAGACAGGTCTCGGCCGCGATTCGCTCTCGATCTCTTCTATCGGTCTCCAACTGGTGCAGCGCCACACAGGCGATCTCTCAGACAAGACGGTGCTTGTCGTTGGCGCAGGCGAGACCGGGCGTCTGACAGCCCGCACTCTCAAGCACGTAGGCGTTAAGCGAATCCTGGTGACCAGCCGTAGCTCGGAGCGCGCCGAGCTGGTATCGCAAGAGCTAGACGGTGAGGCTGTGCCCATCGCCGAGCTTGACAGGGCGATCAACCAGGCTGATGTCGTCGTAGCCTGCACCGCATCGATGGAGCCGGTTGTGCGGACAGAGCACATCCGCTCCGCTATGTACGGACGCGAGGGGCGCGGGCTAACGGTGCTCGATGTTGGCATGCCGAGGGATGTCGAACCGTCTGCGGCTGACCTTCCAGAGGTTGAGCTCTACTCGCTGGAGCAGCTTCAGTCGATCTCGAACGAGCACCGCCGCAAGAGAACCGATGCTGCCACAGAGGCAGACGCGCTGATTGACCGCGCAGTCGACCGCTTCAAGGAGCAGATGGTTGGACTCGGAGCCGAGCCGGTCATCAGGAGCCTTGGATCGAGAGCCGATTCGATGCGAGAGATGGAGCTGAAGCGGGCGCTGGCGCAGATGGCGGATCTGCCGGATGAGTACACAAATGTGGTCGATGCCATGTCACGCGCTCTGGTCAAGCGTATCCTTGCTGATCCGATAACGTATCTCCGGTCCGGAGTCAGCGATTCTGCCGCTAACGATGTCGCCCAGGTGTTCGACCTGGAGCTCGACGAGGCAGACAACGCCTGACCAACCGGCCCGGCCAAACCAGTGCGTCGATTCGCCAGGCAATCCGTAGATAAAGCTGCCATGGTCAAGACGCGTACGAAGCGGGGCGCTGAACTTGGACCGCAAACGATCCACTGAACTCTTCGATCAGGCTCGCAATCTCATCCCCGGAGGCGTGAACAGTCCTGCTCGCGCCTGGAACTCTGTCGGCGGAACACCGATCTTCTTTGAGCGTGGAGAAGGCTCGCGTGCGTGGGACGCAGACGGCAACTCTTACATTGACTATGTCTGCTCCTGGGGACCGCTGATCCTGGGCCATGCGCATCCGGAGATCATCAAGGCCGCACAGGATGCCGCAGGTTCTGGAACCAGCTTCGGAGCTCCCACAGAGCTTGAGGTACGCATGGCACAGCTGGTCGCAGACGCCGTGCCATCGATCGAACTTGTCCGTTTCGTCAACTCCGGCACCGAGGCGACGATGTCGGCCCTGCGACTGGCCCGTGCCTACACCGGTCGCAATCGAATCATCAAGTTCGACGGCGGATACCACGGTCATGACGATGCTCTTCTCGTAGAGGCTGGCTCGGGAGTTGCCGCGCAGGGCATTGCCAACTCGGCGGGTGTACATCCTGACTACGCCGCAGCGACCATGGTGGCCGACTACAACGATACTGCTTCTGTAGAGCGGCTGCTCGAAGCCTACAAAGGCGAGGTCGCTGCGATCATCGTCGAGCCGGTTGCGGGGAACATGGGAGTCGTGCCTCCGCAGCCTGGCTTCCTCGAGAGCCTGCGAGAGCTTGCGGATTCGCACGGAGCGTTACTGATCTTCGACGAGGTGATCACCGGGTTCCGGGCGGCCTACGGAGGAGCACAGTCTGTATACGGCGTAGGTCCCGACATCACCTGCCTTGGCAAGATCGTGGGCGGCGGATTCCCTGTCGGGGCCTATGGCGCCAGCAAGGAGATCATGCAGACCGTCGCTCCGCTCGGACCGATGTATCAGGCAGGCACGCTTTCCGGAAACCCGGTGGCGATGGCTGCGGGAATCAAGACTCTTGAACTGCTGCAGGAGCCTGGTATCTACGACCGAATCGCCGCTAATACTGAGAAGCTGGCCAGCGGCCTGGGCACAGTGTTCGCAGAGGCCGAGGTGCCGGCGCAGATCAATAGCGTCTGCGGCGCTTTCACCGTCTTCTTCAGCGAAGCTCCAGTGACCGATATGAAGTCGGCATCGGCAACAGACCGCGATGCGTTTGCCCGCTTCTTCCATGCGATGACCGAGCGTGGAGTCTATCCGCCGCCGTCGCAGTTCGAGGCCTGGTTCGTTTCCGCTGCCCACACGGACGAAGACGTGGAGCAGACGTTGGCCGCGGCTCGAGATGCGCTGACTGGCTGATTCTTAGCGGCCAGGCCAATTCGCTGCCGGCGTCTTCGTCCTGATCCAGCCGATCCCTGTTGCGCTGCAGGACTGCGTCTCTTGCGGGCAGGCCTTTAGGCGAATTCCACGATGCGTTCCCGTTAACTCACCGATTCGCGTCTGGCTGGCTGGGCCCAGAGTTATCAGGGTCAGCCGCAGGTGTCCCTGTGCGGGTAGCTCACATAGCTTGCTGTGTGGAGCCCGACGCATAGCGCTGCTGGTGGCGGTGCGAATCCGTAAAAGGGGGAAGCCCGGGAGTCCGGGCGCTTTGCGAACGTCACTGCATGGCTGTCAGAGGGGATTTGACATGAGCCAGGGAGGAAACTCTCAGCGGCAGCGTGGCATCACGGGACTTGAGACCTCGATCGTTCTCATCGCGTTTGTCGTGGTGGCGAGTGTCTTCTCATTCACGGTTCTCTCGGCGGGAGTCTTCTCGTCTGAGGCTGCCAAGCAGACGGTTCTGGCGGGCCTGAAAGAGACCCGTTCCAGGTTGCGCCAGAATGGGAGCGTTTTCGCATTCAGCGCCCAGACGGACACCACACGCTCTGTCTACAAGATCGTGTTCATCGTTTCCAACTCGCTTGCAGGCGAGCCGCTGGATCTCACACCGCCGTATACAGCCGACGAGTCAGGGCTTGATCCCGATTTCGACGCCGCGGCTGTTCCCGCATCGATCATCTCGTATGCCGATGAAGACCAGCGCAAGGGCGATGTCCCATGGTCGGTGCACTTCATTGGCAGCAACAACGGCGATCTGCTTCTTGAGGATGGAGAGAAGGCGGAGATAACGGTCTGGCTGATGGACCGAGACAACGCGGTTGCAGAGGCCGATCCGAGCGCCATAGTGCCAATGGACACGTCGACTGCCAATGGAGGTGGTGTCGGTGGCATCGAGGCGGGTGACTCTCTGATAGTCAAGAGCACCAGGTTTGTGCTTGAGCTGACGCCTCAGATCGGCGCTGCTCTGACGATCCAGAGATCAATCCCACCGGGTTTGCGGCCAGTGATGAATCTGAACTAGCGGCGTCGTTTGCTGGCAGCAGCAGTATGTGCAGCGCCTCGATTTAGGGGCGCCACGGGCCGGCCGCATGGAACGTAAGTAAGGCATCCCCCTCGGCAAGACGTTCCTGCGGACCGGACCCGCTGCATTCCATGAGCGTCCTCCTCGATGACTGTTCGGGGAGGACGCTGCGCGTCTGGCGTTAGGTGATGAGAATCGAAGAACAGGCGAGAGCGAATAAATTTTCAGCCGAGGCTTACGACGGTCACTCCGTTGCCACCGGATTCCTTGGAGGCTGGCTCAAACGAGGTGACGTGCGGCATATGTGAGAGCACCTCGCGCACGGCCTCGCGCAACGCCCCTGTGCCTGAGCCGTGGATGATGCGGCACGCTTCCATACCGTCTGCTGCACAGGAATCAATGAACTCCGTCACAACCTCGTCTATGCCCGCAACGCGCCTGCCACGCACATCGAGCTCGCCGCCCGATTCTCCCTCAGCTGGTGTGCGCTCTTTTCGCTTCACCTGGACAGCCGCGCCGCGCTCTTCAGGCTTATCCGGCACTGCGGACTCCACGCGTCGCAACTGCCTCGAGTTCAGCTGAATTCGGGCATTGCCCATCTGGAGATCGGTTGTGCCATCCGGCTTCAGATCAATCACCCTGGCTCGCACATTCAGGCCGATGATCTCCACATCATCTCCAGCCGACAGAGGCTTCTCGTCGTCTTCGCTGTTCGCCTCTTCTTTCTTGTTCGGCTTCGTGCCAGCGATAGGCATCCATGTTGGCTCAGTGAGCGTCGAGCGCAGGCGGTTCACCGCACGCTGCGCCACCGCGAGGCTCTGGCCAGACTCGGCCTGTGCGACGATGCGGCGCAACTGACGCCGGATCTTGTCTGCCTCCCGGCGCAGCTCCATCCGAGTCTTGTAGACCATGTCTTCCTGCTGTCGGGTCACCTGCCCGAGACGCTTCTCAAGATCCTTACGAGCGGCCTCAGCGGTTGTGGCATCTTCCTGCGCCTTTCGCAGAGCCTCGCCAACCGCTTCTCGCTCTCGCTGGATCTGGTCTAGGAGAGACTCGGACTCCGCTCGTCCCGGATCGAGCATCGATTCAGCGTGCTCAAGCACCGATTCTGAAAGCCCCAGGTTGCGGGCCACGTGAACGGCATAGCTGCGGCCTGGCACGCCCATGATGAACTGGTAAGTCGGGCGAAGCGTGGTCGCGTCCAGCTCAACGGATGCGTTCTCCATCGAAGGATGAGTGCCTGCGTACTCTGCAACTGCCCTGTGGTGCGTCGTGACTCCGACAGGAATACTGCGCTCAACTAGATTCGCGAGCACCGCGCGTGCAAGAGCGGAGCCTTCCTCGGGATCGGTGCCAGTCCCAAGCTCATCCAGCAGAACCAGCGAGTGATTGTCCGCCTCGTTGAGGATGTCGATAACGCGGCCCATGTGAGATGAGAATGTGGAGACCGAGCGCTCGATGCTCTGGGCATCACCGATGTCCGCGTAGATCGACTCGAACACTGCAAGCTGTGTGCCGTCGGATACAGGCAACTGCATCCCGCACTGGTGCATGAGCGCCAGCAGTCCGAGGTTCTTCAGAGCGACGGTCTTGCCGCCGGTGTTCGGTCCGGTGACGACAAGCCCGCGGAATCCGGGCCCGATGTTGAGAGATGTAGGCACGGCTTCTTCGCCGAGCAGAGGATGGCGGGCGTAGAAGAGTTTCGCCGCAGGATCGGAGCCTGCCGGGAGTGTCTCTGGGCGT
>JANQIZ010000013.1 GCA_028281895.1 Dehalococcoidia bacterium | reverse complement strand
GAGCCCTGTTCTGCAGCGAACGCTTGAGGTGCGAGCGCCATACATCGATCCGCTGAACTACCTGCAGATCTCGTTGATGGATAGCAGCAGCGCTCGGCCGTGCAGCGGCTCAAGGTCTTCGCTCTTGCGGTGCCGCTCCAGCAACGAGATCTGCAGGTAGTTCAGCGGATCGATGTATGGCGCTCGCACCTCAAGCGTTCGCTGCAGAACAGGGCTCCGGTCAAGCAGGTTTTTCTGCCCTGTCACTCGCAGCACTTCGCCCATAGTTCTCGAATGCTCGTCGCGGATCGTCTCGAAGATGTGATGCAGTGAAGGGTCGACCAACGCCTGCACGTAGCGCTCGGCGATGCTGATATCTGTCTTCACCAGGGCCATCTCCACATTCGAAATGAGCGTCTGGAAGAAGCTCCAGCTAGCGAACATTTCATCGACAACACCGCCGTTTCCTGCCGACCGTGCCGCCTCAAGCGCAGAGCCGACGCCGAACCAGCCGGGCACTATCTGGCGGGACTGCGTCCAGCCGAATACCCACGGAATGGCGCGCAGGCTGGAAAGCCCTGTGATCTGTCCGCCTCGCCTGGCGGGACGAGAGCCGATGTTCATCGATCCCAGCTCTTCGACAGGCGTGCTGGTGGTGAAGTACTCGACGAATCCGTCAGCCTCTACGAGCGACCTGTAAGCGGCATACGCATCAGCCGATATGCCGTCCATAGCGGAGACCCACTGTTCAAGCTCGTCAGTCGAGTACCGCGGCTCGGCGTGGAGCAGCGACGCCTCTGTGACCGACGAGATCATCAGGTCCAGCTGCGACTCGGCGATCCGTCGATTACCGAAATGGTCTGAGATCACCTCACCCTGTTCAGTGATCTTGATGACGCCGTTAACCGTGCCAGATGGTTGGGCGAGTATCGCCTCGCGGGTTGGCCCGCCACCACGACCAACAGATCCGCCTCGCCCATGGAAGAGGAAGAGTCGAATTCCGTGCCGGGCCGCGCACTCCCTGAGCTGCCTCTGCGCCTTGTACAGCTCCCACTGCGATGTGGTGATTCCACCGTCCTTGTTTGAGTCCGAGTAGCCAACCATGACTTCGGCCACGTCTCCCTGGAGAGAGACGATCTTGCGAACCTGAGGGTCAGACCAGTAGTCCTCCATCACATCGGCCGCATTGCGAAGGTCGTCGATCGTCTCGAACAGGGGAACGACTCGCAGCCGCGCCACTCCCTCAGCGGGAAGCGTCAATCCGGCCTCTCTGGACAGGACGAGTATTGCCTTCATGTCGGCAGCGGTCCGCGTCATCGAGATGATCCACGTATCCACTGCGTCTTCGCCAAACCTGTCCTGCGCAGCGCGTATCGTCTCCATCACATCGAGAACTTCCTGTGTTCTATCGGAAGGCGAAGCAGCAGCATTGGCAAGCGGCCGGCGTCCTGATAGCTCTCGTGACAGCGCATCGGACTGCGCGGCTGGCGTCAACTCGGCAAACGGCGCATCCAGCTCTCCGGCGCTATCGATCAGCTCTGCGATTGCCGGATTAGTCTCCCCCGAATCTTCCCGAATATCCATCTGCGCCATGGTGAAACCGAACGTCTGGACAGCGCTGATGAGTCTCCGCAGAGGACCGTTGGCAACGTGCTTGCTGCCGTTCTGCATTAGCGACCGCTCCATGATGCGAAGGTCTGCCAACATCTCATCTGCATTCAGATAGTGCGGTCCATCCGGCGCGCTCCAGTCCATCGACGCATCGAGCTGGTTCACCAGCCGGTGGTAGATGTAGGCGCACTTCATGCGGTACGGCTCTTCTTCGTCCAGGCGGTGGTACTCCTCGTAAACGCCTGGCATTAGCTCCCGGTCTGCGGCGAGCGACTCCTGCAACTCGTTGGAGACGTTCACGATCCGCGTCGACTGGCTCAGCTCCCGCGCCAGTGCGGCGACTGCTGAGCTGAGAGTGCGCGTCGCCCGCTGGTTGTGCAGCGCGAGCGCATCCCGCGTCATCTTCGCTGTGACATTGGGGTTGCCGTCGCGATCGCCGCCGACCCATGTTCCGAATCGCAGCGGGCTCTCCAGTCCGGCCGGATCAACGCCCTGCTCTGCGAGTGAATCGAAGAAGCGATCTATGGAGTTGGCTGCCGTGCCATTCGCCAGCTGCTCAAGGTAGTAGAGGACATTGCGAGCCTCGTCCAGCGGCCCCGGACGAGCCTGCCTCAGCTCATCGGTCTGAACGATCCCTTCGATGAGCTCGACCATGCGCTTCCGCCACGACGCGTCGCGGGCATTGGACGCTTCCGAGCGGGCCAGTTGCTCGCCCATGCCCTGGAGCTTGCTGAGTATTGAGCGCCGGGCCGACTCCGTGGGGTGAGCAGTAAAGACCGGGCGAATGTGGATCGACCTGGCGAACTCGGCGATCTGGCTGGCGCTAACTCCGGCGGCCTCGGCTCGCTTCAAGACGCTGCCTACGTGATCTTCGGAATCGGTGAGCCCGGGCGGGACGCGATAGTGCTGCTCAGCGGTGTTGGCGATGTGGAAGTAGATCGTGAACGCCCTGACGAGGCGAACGATCTCCCATGACGAAGCGCGGTCGAGACGGCTCATCAGCGAGTCGAGGTCTGTGTCTGTCTCCTGTGACCGTATCGAGCGCGAGCCAAGCCGAACCTCTTCGACAAGATCGAAGAACTCG
>JANQIZ010000386.1 GCA_028281895.1 Dehalococcoidia bacterium | reverse complement strand
TACGAAGTCGAGAATTTTGGTGGCGCGAAACCTCAGCTCTGGGCCGAATCGGATCGCGGAGATGTCTACGAAGAGCTGGATGGCGTGCTGGCGGAGAAGGCTGGAGGCGCCAACTGGCGGCCGTCTATGGGCCAGGATGTGGCCAAAGGCCGTGTGACCGAGATCAACCAGATGAACGGCTACGTTGTTGAGCGGGCCGCCGAAGCAGGCATCGATGCGCCGGTGAACGCGTCCATGACTGCTGCGATCAGGGCTGTCGACGCAGGTGAGCTAAAGCCGGGCTTAGAAAACATCGAGTTGGTCCTCACCAGAGCCGGGTTCTGATTTCGCCGCCAGCAACGTGACTAGCGCTCGAAGTAGCTACCCGTCCGACGTGTAGCCGTTTTCATCGGCGCTGCGAGTTGTCCTAGAATGGTCGGCCCGGGTGCAGATCTCGATGCGGTTCCCGTCGGGATCACGGACGAAGATGGCGCGCTGCCCGTCGCGGCGTGTCCCAGGGCCGCTCTCTATTTCGACTCCATGCTCCTCGAGCGCGGCCATCACCTCGTCAAGGTCCTCGACCTCGAACGCCACATGCTGACGATTGTCCGCAGCGTCCTCAGCCGGCGGGTCGATCAGGTGGACCATCGACTGATCCATGCACTCGGTCCAGGCGAGCGTGTTGCCCTCAACCTGGTGCGGGATCACCGTGAGCCCGGCGGTATCACGGTAGAAGCGCATCGACGCAGACCGGTCCGAGATGGGGATGCCGACATGATTGACCGATCTGACGGTGATTCGTGACATGCGGTTATCTCTTTTGGGGCGCGCTCACGGCTCTTTGGTGTATCCAAGTTCATCGGCCACACGGTTCGATGGTCTGATGCCGCTTCGTGTCGTGAACTCAACTATGTTCCCGTCCGGGTCCCTGGCGAATATGTATCGCTGACCATCGTGGCGCTCACCGGTCTCCTCATCCACGTCATAGCCCGATGCCTGAAGCTCGGCCACCGCTGAGTCGAAATCGTCCGTCTCGATAGCGAAGTGGTAGTTCGCGCTGTCCTTGCCGGGCGGGGGCTCGATCAGGTGGACCATCGTGCCGTCAATGGTGCGCATCCAGACGATATTCTCGTTGTCGACCATCGAAGGGATCACCTCAAGGCCAAGAATGTCGCGATAGAACTTCAACGCCACCTTGCGGTCCCTGATGGGCAACCCGACATGGTTGATCGTCTTGATCTTCATGCTGCTCCCAATCTGTCCTGCCAGTTAGCTCCCTGAGCCTCAGTCGGCAACTTCGACAACCATCTCGATTTCGACAGAAATCTGGTTTGGAAGGCTGCCCATGCCGACTGCTGAGCGAGCGTGCTTGCCGGAGTCTCCAAAGACATCTGCGAGCAGATCTGAGCAGCCGTTGATCACTTTGGGGTGATCGTTGAAATCCGGCGCTGCGTTCACCATTCCTAGCAGCTTCACGATGCACCTGACCTTGCCGAGGTCACCGATCACGGACTTGAGCGCTGCGATCATGCCTATTCCGCACAGTCGCGCCGCCTCGCACGCCTCATCCATGGACACCTCATCTCCCACCTTGCCGGTGATCATCGACCCGTCGGGCCTGCGCGGACCCTGGCCTGAGACGAACACGAGGTTGCCAGTGCGGACTGCAGGGACGTAATTGGCTACAGGTGTCGGCGGCTTCGACACATCGATTCCGAGACGAGCGAGGTTTTCTTCAGGGTTTACGGGTGGCAAGCGATCCTCCGTGATTCATGGAAGCGTTCGAGCGCCGATTATGCAGGAATTTGGCACAGAGGACAGGCCGGACACTTCAGAGGCAGGGCTAACCCTGACCAGCGGAACCATCGGTAGAATCTGCCACGGCGCTTTGTTCTGCAGACTTTGGCAAGAGATTCACAGGGGAAATCATGCGAGCAGCTCAGATAGTTGGCAGAAGAGACATGAGGATCATCGACGTTCCGGACGCCGAACTGGCCGGTCCGAACGACGTGAAGATCAAGCTCGAATACATGTCAGTCTGTGGCTCAGACATCTACCTGGAATACGATGCCGATCTGCCAGAGGAGCACTACCCGCTGAAGCCCGGCAAACCGATCCACGAGTGCGCTGGCATCGTCACAGAGTCGAGAGATCCTGACTACGTCGAAGGCCAGCGCGTGATCGTCATACCGGATGAGGCGGCCGGAGCATCTGAGTATGTCGTCCAGACAGCCGACAGGATCATCAAGGTGCCGGAGTGGGGAGGTCTCGACGAGTGGGTGATGTGCCAGCATTCGGGAACCGCTCTGTACTCGGCCAAGAAGTGGGGAAACGCCGTCGGCAACCGGATCGCCGTGCTCGGCCAGGGCGGGATTGGCCTGTCATTCACGATGTTTGCCAGCAAGCAGGGCGCTGCGCAGGTGGTCGGGATCGACCTCGAGGAGTACCGCTGCGAGAAGGCGCTTGAGCTGGGAGCCACCGGGACCATCAACGCCTCGAACGATGATGTGCTCGAAGCGGCGAAGGAGCTGACAGACGGCAACCTGTTCGATGTCGTTGTCGACGCCAGCGGCAACCCGGACGGACTGGACACATCGGTGGCCATCGCCCGCTCAGAGGGCCAGGTGATCAGCTTCAGTCTCACAGGCCAGCAGCCGGTCAACTTCAAGCATCTTGCGTGGATGGGGAAGAATCTCCAGCTCAACGCCACAGTAATCGCCGCCACGAATCAACCCGTGCAGGAGATCCGGGAGGTCGTCGATCTCAAGGACCGAGGCTGGGTTGATCCCGGGCTGTTGAAGACTCACGAGATGGATTTTGAAGAGCTGCCAGAGGCGTTTGAGCAGTACAGGCTGCGCCAGGACGGAGTCATCAAGATCGCTCTTCGAGTTTCATAGCCGCCCGGCGATTGGCAAAGGCTGGCATAATCGCCATCGGCGTGATCTTTGAACCAACCTCAGCCGCAATCTGCGTGCCCAGGAAATGGAGTGCACCATGGCAATATCAGTCGGTGAATCAGCCCCAGGCTTCACACTTACGAACTCGTCAGACAATCAGCCGGTCAGCCTGAGCGACTACGCTGGCAAGAACGTGGTTCTGGCGTTCTTCCCCGCAGCATTCTCAGGCGTGTGCCAGACCGAATTGTGCTCGTTCCGCGACTCGCTCTCTTCGTTCGAGTCGCTCGACGCGCAGGTGCTAGGCATCTCAATC
>JANQIZ010000380.1 GCA_028281895.1 Dehalococcoidia bacterium | reverse complement strand
ATCAATGTCCGCGGCGCTGGCGGCAAGAGCACGCTTTCGCGAGCCATATCTGCAAGCCGGAAGATGCCGTTCATCGAGCTCGATGCCCTGAGCCATCTGCCAAACTGGGTGTCGCGTGAGCTAGACGACTTTCGCGATGTGACATCGAGCGCTATCAGCGAGGCCGGAGAGCGATGGGTCGTCGATGGCAACTACACCAGCGATCTCGAGGATCTGGTGCTCCGGCACGCCGATACCGTCATCTGGATCGATCTGCCCTGGCAAGTGGCGTTCTGGCGAATCTTGACTCGCTCAATCAAGCGCGCCATCGATAAGAACCCGATCTGTGGCGAGAACACGGAGTCGTGGCGGCGGGTCCTGAGCAGCAACTCACTCTGGTGGTGGTACATCCGGCACCGACGCCGAATCACCAGTCGCGGCGAGCGGTTCCTGCCAATGGTCCCGGCCGGTGTGCCCGTTATTCGCATCGCAAGCCGCCGCGAACTCAACCGTTTCTACGAGATTCACGGCCTGCCGCGCTAGACCGGCACCTGCTCCGTATACTGCGGCCATCGCCAGCCCATCAGCACGGGACAGTCTCGCCATGAAGATCACCAACGTCACCACGCACATGGCCCATCCCGGACCCGGAATGAAGAACTTCATCTTCGTGAAGCTGGAGACCGATGCCGGGATCACCGGCTGGGGCGAGGCGTACTCGCAGGCCGACCGCGACACGCAGGTGGAGTCGCACATCGCGCAGGTCGCCCGCTACCTCGAAGGCCGCGACCCGTTCCATATCCGGCACTTCATGCACGTTGTTCACGAGGACTTTGCCACGAAGCGGTCGGCAATGGATCTGCACTGCGCGATGTCTGGCATCGAGATAGCTATGTGGGACATCGTTGGCAAGGCGCTGGACCAGCCGATCTACAACCTGCTGGGCGGCCCGGTGAGGCCGGCGATCCGACTCTATGCAAATAGCTGGAGCGGAGGCGCGAAGAACGCAGAAGACTATGCAGACAAGGCGGTGGCGACGGTTAAGCGCGGCTTTTCGGCGCTGAAGTTCGATCCGTTCCCTGGACCGTGGCGCGAGTTCCCGGATTTCGAGGAGCTTGAAGAAGCTGCGGCGATAGTGGGTGCGGTGAGAGAGGCGGTTGGGCCGAAGGTGGAGTTGCTCATCGAGGTTCACCGCAGGCTGGCGCCGATGAACGCTATCCGAGTGGCGAAGATGGTGGAGCCTTTCAGCCCTTACTGGTTCGAGGAGCCGTGCCCGCCAGACAACATCCCGGCGATAAAAGAGGTGAAGGACAACACGACGATTCCGGTCGTGACCGGCGAGGCGCTGTACACGCGCAACGGTTTCCGCGAGGTGTTCGATCTGCGGGCGGCGGACATCATCAACCCGGACATATGTAACACCGGCGGCATACTGGAGCTAACTCAGATCGCGGCGATGGCGCAGCCGTACTACATCGGTGTCTCGCCGCATGGCTGGAACAGCACGGGCATCGGCGCGGCAGCAGCGGTTCATGCATCAGCGGTGATGCCGAACTTCCTGATCTACGAGTACATGGTGCACGCTGAGGAGGTTTCAAGGGACCTGACGATCGGCTACAACGAGCCTGCTGACGGCTACCTTGAGCTGCCGAAGACGCCCGGCCTGGGGATCGAGATCGACGAGTCGAAGCTGGCGAAGTACGAGTACAAGCAGTATCCGCCACGCGGAATCAGAACAGTAGAGGACGAGCGCCGCTGGCATTAAGGGTGATCTCTGTCTGCTCGGCATTACTCATTCCCTAATCTCCTCCCAATCAAGAGAGGGGAAACCAATACCCCCTCGCATATTGGTAGGGAGTTAGAGCGAGGGTTATTCGTCTTGGGAGATCAGCACGGCCGTTGGCATGGGCAACCTCAGAAACCTCGAAGCAGCGAAATAAGTAAACGCCACAGTGCTTATCGACCATCCATCCGACGCAAAATGGGACTACACCAAAGGTAAAACAACTGACGTCAGAAGAAAGCTATCAACTTGAGGAAAGGTGATAACGCGGGAACAGATGCTGAGGGTGGTTTCTGTCTAACTCGACACAGTCTCGACGTTTGAACTAGAAGGAAGATTATAGATCTTCAGAATATCGCTGCTTGATGGTCTAGAGTCATCTCCAATTACCACCAGTGAAGCGCTAGTCGGTGACCAGTCAAAATCAGTAGCGGATTCAATACCGACTAGTTCAAAGATTAATGGAGGATCATCATCAAGCACAGATCGAAGAATCTGAATTGAGCTTTGATCTCCATTGCTGCTGAGAATCGCTAGGTCCTGATTGATATCAGACCACAATATAGTTTCGCCATCAAGAAGTCCGTACAATACCCTTCTGATGGACCAATCCTTTGTGTCTATTATAACTGCCGCTGATTGTCTGTGTAGCGTAGAGCCAGCAAAACGACTAAAATAATCGGTGGAAGTGAACAATACAGCTATATAGCGCCCATCAACTGACCACGATACAGATACAGGAGTATTTTGATCAGAATCATCGACATCTTGTAATGATGCCAAATCATCCTGGGGAATACTCAGTTTTCTCCAAGTGTCATCCAGTTGTCCTATGTATACAGCTTTAGTTCCCTCTGGTGACTCAGCGATTACGACTGCACTCATATCCTCTCGTGCAATCGAGATATCGGACACCGAGTCGCTGAATGTAAGCTCTGTAAGGCGATCCCAAGATACCCATTTCTGAGCATTCGCAAGTTTCTTAACGTCCGCGATATTGACCTCTCCATCTATAAAGCAAATTTCTCTTGAGTAGAGAGTTGCCTCATCATCGTCGGTGAGCCATCGGCGGGCGAGTACCTCACAGATTTTGGGACCAAACCACGAATCTTGGTCGACAAGCAAGGTATCGGAAAATATCGCCAAAATAGAGGCCACTGGATGCGGCTCTCCTTCGGAAAGTCCAGAGATTACATCTTGAACCCATGATGACGGAATCCATTGATACTCAAGAAGAAAATCGCCGTTGCCTCGCCATCGGACTCGATCAACCTCAGCATGTCCCGGTCCACTAAGTGGAGGTGATTCCACCAATCTCTCGAAGGGATATAAGGTTTCTGTTGATGATAAAAGCACTCCTGGTGTATCGGACAGATCTATATATTGCGTGCTTTGAGTCTTCGGCACGATGTCCTCGTCACTTTTGTTGGAACATGCAATGAAAACCGACGTTACAACACTGACAGACATCAAAATGCCCAAGTGGCTCATCAAGTATCCTGCATGCTTAAAAATCGCCAACATAAAATAGCGTTTCGAATGGTATTCCGAATATATGGATAGCGGCTCCAGGAGAGATTGGACCCTGGTAGCCTCTCAATTCATCAGGAAGACGGTACTCCAATCCTGAATCTGTGAGTCCACTCAATTCAAATACATTGCCAGGATAGGCTGCATCTAGCTGATCGTTGAGAACAGGTTGAATTCTACCAATCCAAGCGCCCTGTTGATCGGCTATGACCCCATAGAGATGACCACCAGGGCCACCTTGATGGATGCTAATTGACACAAACTGACTCGGATCACCAGCGTGCGGCCTAATCGACTGACCAATTGCTAGAATCTGCTCGTGACTTGATGTATCAGCCTCATCGGATTTGGAGACATAGGCTGGATCATTGGCCTGATGAGTCCTTGTAAAGCCGACCCCACCAAGAGGGGAGTTTCCACACATGTCACAAGGTGTCAACGTTGGCCATTGACTACCTACGCCTGGATTAGCTACCGCAAGCGAATGTCCTAGTTGTGCCTCCAGTCTACGCTTCTGAGCAGCACGCAGATCCCTGTCACGGAATACGTTGTAGGCTGGTTCAACGATTTGCCGACCAGTCGGATCAACATTGCCCTCATCACATTCGATTGTGCCGGAAGTCGTCTCATAACATTCATGGCCAGTCGGATCGATCAGGGCGAGCGGCCGGTTACGAACGTATGCGAATCGGTTGAAGTCCTCGGGTTTCATGGCATCCGACACGATGCTGTCCGGGCTGATGAATCGGCCGAGAATCGGGTCCTAGTAGCGGGCGTTGTAGAAGTTCAGGCCGGTGCCAGAGTCACGGATCTGGCCAGTGAAGCCGCGCTTCGTGCCAAAAACACCTGTCGATGCTCGCTGCTCTCCAAACGGATAGTACGCAGCCGTTCCAACAACAGTCCCAAACACATCCGTAGCCGCAACCGGCGACCCAAGATGATCCGCATGCAAGAATTGACTATTTTGCACTCGCACATCGACAACTTCGAGTCTGACGGCACATATCATGTCTGTCAGTGAACACTGCAGTGGTCAGACTCAAGGATATGATCACGCTACGTGCCGGGTACTACTCAACAACCACATGCCAATCGCTATCCTTTAGCTCATCGAATGAAAATTCCAGAATAGCGATTGATACTTTGGACACACTGTCAACAACAGTGAATCTATGATCTTGATCGCGTACAACATGATCGTTCTTTGACCATGCCGAGAATCTAGCCGATGCCCCAGGAAGGAGGTTCTCTACGTCCCAACTACTGTTCGAGTAATGAGTACCAACGGGAGGGACGGATGTACCAGTGTCGTAAGTGGCGCTCACAAGATTGATCGTTCTACCGCTATTGTTGGTCACTGTCAGTTCTTGGAAACTATCACACGCGACCGCCGTACCCAAAACACCCAGCATGAAAGCAACCAAGAGCAATTTCATATTTATTCTGATCGGCCACATGACGTGACTCATATTACTTGATGCTACTTCGGCGTGACGGTGAGGCTTGACGTCCCACTGCCTGAGTCCTGGTCTACTCTGACTCGCCTTTGAACTTCATTACCACGTGCTTCGGCGTTTTCCCTAAACGATGGCGTTGTGAGGTATCGTCCGGTCCACAATATCGGGCCTTCCGCACGTTGTTCTAATACATGTACTGCTTCATGATACATCAAATCCACATCATGTAGTTTGTCTTCTACTATATACACGGTTCCATTCAGCACAATCGCGTCTTTACCAAGCGCCGCCAAAAGTAGGAAGATTGGGTCTGAGAATTGCACGACTACTACGTCAATATACACAAACACATTCGGAGTATCAAAGGCTCTCTCTCCGTCGGATAATATACCGTTGATCAACACGGCCGTGAATTCACTGGGGGATGGCGGGATAGGTGGCTCACCTGTCGGCGGCGCTGGCAAGACCTCAGGTTCAGGTGAGGTACTGTCACCGGGCGCTGCTGGTGCACCTGGTTCGGCCGTTGGGGGAGGACTCGTTGGAGTTTTCAGGCATTGGTGCTGCAAGGAACCTCCGCTACATGGATTGTTTGGTGCTGCTGGTGAAGTTCCGCCACAACCAACGGCATTCGGGTCGTCTTCACACTGAGCATGTCCTGTTGGATCCGTGTACTTCAGAGGATTGTTGCTCACGTAAGCAAAGCGGTTGAAAAGGCCGGGATTGGCAGGGTCAGCCACGATGCTGTCCGGGCTGATGAAGCGGCCAAGCACCGGATCCTGGTAGCGGGCGTTGTAGAAGTTCAGGCCGGTTCCGGCGTCACGGATCTGGCCGGTGAAGCCACGCTCCGTGCCAAACACTCCCGTCGATGTTCGCTGCTCTCCAAACGGATAGTACGCAGCGGTTCCAACAACAGTCCCAAACACATCCGTAGCCGCAACCGGCGACCCAAGATGATCCGTGTGCAGGAACTGGATGTTCGATCTTCCTCCACGCAACTGCCTTACTGAATACGCACCAACATCGTTGTTTGCACCATCGTCATAGTTCTTCGTGGTGATCGCCAACTTGCCGTCTTTAAGGGAGGAGGCGACACCGAAACTATCGTCGAGCACCGCGCTCTGTCCGGTCAGGCGGGCTACATCTTTCCATCCTCCGTTGAGCCGTTGGTAGATGTACATCTGGCCGACGCCATTGACAGTCGGGCTGTCCCAGAATGGCGCACCAAACGCGAGCAGATCGTCCTCAAGAGCAAGTGACCAGCCGACTCCGTCTCCGGCTGCGCCGTCTGCCGTTGTGATCTTTTCCGCCTCTGACCACTGGCCTCCGGCCTTGTGGAACAGATAGACAGCGCCTGCGTCCTGGCCAAGATCGTCGTCGTAGACAGCGCTGACCGCAATGGTGTGTCCGGACACCGCAACGTCGTAGCCGAAGATGTCTCCGGCGTCGGCGTCGGCTGGCGTGAGCCTAGCGGTCTCGGTCTGCTGCCAGCTGCCGTTGATCTTCTCGAAAACGTATGCGGCGCCCTGGTCGTTCCCTGCTGAACCATCGTATTTTCTGTTTCCGGCAACAATCACATCGCGATCGATAGCGATGCGCTCGCCTACTCGCTGGCCTGTAGCTCGACTTGAGGCAAACAATTGCTTGACGTGCAACCATGTGCCGTTCGACTGCTTCTCGTATACGTGAAGCGCGCCTTCGTCGTACGTCGAAGGCCCGATGTCTTCATTCGCGGCCGCAATCACTAAAGTGTCACCGTCAATGGCGATGTACCGACCAAACTGGTCAGTTGCCGATCCGGCGGGACTGTTGATCGTGGTATCGAACACCCAGCTCGTGCCATTCCATTCGAATAGATGGACTTGGCCTTCGTCGGCATTCGTGCCGACGTCTTCGAGGAAAGCGCCGATCGCAAGCACACCCCCGTCAGCGGCGATGGTCTTCGTTTCTCCGCCAAACCTGCCGTTTGCCTCAGCCGTCGGTGAAACCAATTTCTGCGTCTGCGTCCATGAGCCTCCGGCATTCGAGAAGACGTAGACGGCACCGGCGTTGTTTGCCTCATCGTCATCGTCCCCTGCGCCCACAAAAAGGGTGTCGCCATCGAGTGCCATCGCCATGCCGAAGCCATCACCGGTCGTGTTTTCGTCAGCAACGTGGGCGGATACCGTACTGGAAGCGATGGTGATCGCTGTGACACTGGAGCTAGCCACTACCTGTCCGCCGTGGAAGTAGGTGACGGTTTGCCTGGGTTGCGGATCTGCAGGAGCTATCGAGAGAGCAATAATGCCGGTGTCAGCCGAGTAGCTGCCCCAGTCCCATGTGTGGTCGGCGTTGCCGGCTGTCGCGTACTCCTCATAGGAGACGTGAGCCCATTGCCTTTGCACTGCAGGGTTGCCGAATGAGTGAACAAAGGTGTAGCCAACAGGGTCATGCGCTTCGTCGAATCGGCTGTGGGTTCCCATGCTCGATATCACCCACGCCCCGTCAGTGAGCGTTGTCAGGGTGGCTGAGATGTTCTTCACGTTGCCGGACTTGTAGTCGGCGTATGAGGCTTCTGCACTGCCGGTGGCTGCGCCGGACAGCTCAAGTACACCGATTCCCATGTTGTTGGCGGTATCGACTGTCAACGTGATGTCGAACAGACCGCCGCTCGTAACGTCTGCCGTCCAGACCACGAGGCGCTGGTTGGGGCTTACCTGATCTGATTGTTCGAGAACGTACGTGAGGCCGGGCCCGTTGTCGCTTAAGACCGGGTTGTCTGCGATGTAGTTGAAGACGCCGGTGATGACGAGTTTGTTGCCGGCTTGCCAGTTACCAGTGACGGACTGCGAAGTGACGTTATCGTCAGCAGCGGAGGTGTTGCTGACGAGTTCGATCCTGGGTGCGGGGTTTTCAACCTGATATTGGCCCGAGACGTAGTGAGTTACGTCGCCGCTGCCGGACGTCTTGATGGCGCGCTGGCCATCGGCGTCGTAGATGTAGGTTTCGATAGTTGCTGAGGTTCCCGAATCGCTCACTTTCTCAAGCAGGTTCTCAGCGTTCCAGGTCAGGTTCTGGCCGGGGCGAGCGGTCGTGTTGCCGTTGGCATCGTAGGCGTAAGCGTCTGTGCCGGAGGACGTTGTTCCTGTTACAAGGTGTGGTCGGTCAGGTGCTGAGCCCGTGTAGTAGAGCGCTGTGACTTCGCCAGGCGCGAGGACCCGATGGTAGATACGCAGGTCGTCAAGAAGGCCGTTGAATTCCTGACCGGATCCGAAACTGCCAACCGAACCTTGATGCCGCTGGCCGAACACCAGTCCATTCGCGTCGATGTCAATCAAGCCCATGGTAAGCGGTACCGTCCCATAAGAGAGGCCGTCCAAGTACAGAGTGGCAAGATTGGACGCGTCGTCACGCACCACGACGATGTGATGCCACGTACCATCCGCAATCGATGGCAGATCTAGCCAGTCAACATAGGAGTTGTTGGCATGGAATCGCACCGCGTCGTTATTGTCGATCTGAACGACAATCTCGCTGAGAGTGCCACTGCGTGCGCCAGACAACAACGTCTGAACCCCTGTGTCGGATGTCTTGACCCACTGAGAGATCGTTAGAGCGCTCTTTCCATCCACCACATCATGCGGCAGACTCACGTAGTCCTGAGCCGTGCCATCGAAGTTCAGCGCATCACCAAGAAGACCCGCAACAACCTGTGGTCCGGTTCCGGCATCAGGCTCAATGGTGCCATCCGCAGCTCCAACAAGATCGTCGATCGAATCGCCGGAGATATCAGCTGAGTTGAACGACCAGTAGTGCGCGGCTTCGTCTATGAAGGGCGCGCTGGTGTCAGGCATCACGCCACTCAGGTCATACGCGTATACACCGAGATCGGTCTTTGACGCGATGTTGTCGTGGCCATCGTATGCATAAGTTCGTGCGTAGGCGTTTGTAACCCCAGTTAGCCTGTTCAGGAAGTCGTAGGTGAAAGACTCGGTTACGGAATTGGCCGAGTCGATCCGCGAAGTCAAGTTTCCGTTCAGGTCCCAGTCGAACGTGTAGTCCGCCGGGGCACCAACCTGCCCCGAACCGTTGCTGAGTCCAAGTGAAGCGTTGTAAAGAGCCTGAATGTCAGACAGGCCGAGCGCATAGTCGAAGAATGCGACTTCGTCGACCGTCCCAGAGAAGTCTAGACTCGAGTTACTGTGGCTAATGTCAAAGGAGCCGGGAATTGACCACAGATCACTGACAGCTTCTGTCTCCATCTGCTTTACACCGTCAACGTAGAGCAGAAGTGTTGATCCGTCCCATGTCGCAGCAAGGTGATATGTCTGGCCGGCGATCATCTGATCATCTGATGTAACACCAGCCCAGGGCCAGCTCGACCTTCTCACCTGGATCTGCCATTCGCCTGAACCTAGACGGCTGAACTTGAATATAGTGCTAGAGGCGACGCGACCTCCTTCTGTCGGATTTGAACCATCCCAACTCGCCAACATCGAGATCGTGAATCCGTTACTGATGTCCGGGTGCGGACTGACATTTACCTTTTCGCCCGCGGTGTCAAAGGCCACAGCTTTGTCAGAGTCTCCAACCAGGAGTCCTGTTGCTCCGAGCGTTGGTGTGCCGACGTAGGTTCCATCATTGTTCGAGGTTGAGGAATCGGCCGCGGTGGTTCCAGACGACTCGTTCAGCCGCCAGTAACCAATTGGGTTTCTGTCCAGCACAGCCTGGTCATAAGAAGGCACAGTCGGCGCAGCCGTTGAGCCTGTGACGCGGTTTCGGTACAGCTGGCCAAAGTTCTTCGTCGGCTGTCCGGGAACGATGTGCTCAAGCCCAAAGTATTCGCGGCTGTTGGTTGTGCCATTCCCAAGACCGATAGCCGTTGGCAGATCGAGGAGGTTATACCCGGACGTTGAAACAAGGTCGCCGACAACGCTCGAAAGCAGATCATTCGGCAGGCCTCTGTTGTCATACGTTTGCGATACAACCTCACCATTGGGCAATGTGGTTGTCAGCAGCCTGTCAGCAGGGTCATAGGAGTACGTGGTTGCGTATTCAACTCCCTGGACTGTGCGAGTCTGATCAATAACTCGACCACGGGCGTCATACACAAATTCGTCAGAGACTGTGTACGAACTGGGAAGTCCACCGTTGTAGGCAGAAGTTCTGCGGCCAAGGCCTTCGTTGCCATTCGTGTCATCGTCGTAGCCGAATGTCGCGAGCGTGACAGGCGTCGTGCCGCCAGGGCAATTGCCTGTGCATTCGCGCTTGGTCTCGCGGTTCAGCTCGTCGTAGGTGAACGTGAGTTCAACGCCGCGGGCATCCGTCTGAGTAATCAGGTTCCCATTGGCGTCGTATGTGTACCGCCAGAACCCAACGTCCGGGTCGCGGTGTGTCAGCTTCCTGCCGAGCCAGTCGTAGGTCATCTCCGTGACGACCGTCGGCAAAGTCGAGTCCTCGATCGGATCAACTTCGACCTTCGTCAGGTTGCCGGCGGCATTGTAGGTGTAGCGTGTCTCGCGGTAGTCTTGGCCCGAGCCGTTCTCTTCAACAATTCGCACAAGTCGCCCAAAGGCATCGGTGTAGTTTCGTACCTTGTTAACAAGCGGGTCGGTGACGGTCTCTTCCCAGAGCTCACCCGACGCCGAGGCAGCCGCGTAGGAACGCGTTATCTTTGCACCATCAACGCCTGTCTCTTCTACGACACGACCCAGCGCGTCATGGACGTTCGAAGAGGCAAAGACATCGTCAATCGGCTCTGTGTAGTAAACCTTGATCTGAATGTGGTCAACGCGGGCATCATCAAGCGACTTTGTCCGGACCTGAAGCCGTACACCAAACTTATCTGAGTTGATCTCAGCAGCGGTCCAGTCACGTCCCCACGTGTCGGTAGAACCGCCGTAAGTCTTCACTGTGTCTGTCGTCGGCCAGTTTGTCGTAGTGTCAGCTTTGTTGTCACCGATCGGACCTGTCGGAGCGATCAGTTGAGCAACCTCATCTCTGACCACGGGGGTGCTGGTCTCAGCCGACCGTTCGATCTTGACCTCGATTCCATCAATCTGCGATCCAGACGGAATGTCCAGTCCGAGTCCAGTCGCCTCCAGATAGTCAGAAACCGCTGGCGCGTCGTAGTGAACCTTCAGTTCAGCGAAGTCGAGTTGAGGGTAGGACCAAGAGTTACCGGAGTTGTAGCCACTATCGGCGCGGAATACCACGCCAAATCCTGTGGCTTCCAAATCGGAAGCGGTCCAGGTAGTTCCCCAAAGATCTGTGGAGCTGCCTTGTGTGGAGGTACTCCATGTTGTCGTAAAGTCGGTCCCGTAGGATTTGCTGCTACCAGTTGGAGCGTCATTCTTAGACATCCACACATATCCGGCAATATCGGATTCGTAGATATCCTGGCTATAACGAACTCGAGTCTCAAACCCGTTGATATCAGTGTCGAATGACAGTCCAAAATCCTGAAATCCAACAACCAGGTAGTCGCTCCAGGGATTGCATTGACACGATGGAGCTGCCCAACCAGTGGGCATGACACTGATCGAATGCCCAAGGTCGTAGTTCAGAATGCTATCTCCAGCTCCCCAGGAAGCACCTTCTTGATAGTCAACATTCGTCGTATCGTGACCCCTTCTCCAACCTGAATCTGTTGTAACAAGTCCAGTCCCAGAGAATGCCGAGCGACTGTTATCTGCTGAGGTCACATTGCCTGGATTCGCCCAAGCGGCTCCTCCGGAGTCGACATTCATTCCATTGCCAACGGATTCCTCAGATGTGCCCGTGGCAGTCGTACTCAGCGGTGTCTGGTAAGTACCCGGTGTGCCCGTTACTTCCCAAGGTGTGTACTGTGTGGTGGCTCTTCCCATCGAGTCAAACAGAACAGCACCAACGATGAGCGTCTTGCCGCTTGTACCAGATGGCTCATGGGCCTGGACAACACGTCCAAACCCATCAAAGAATTCTTGACGCTTCAAATAGGTGACTGGACTATCATCAATCTTGGCCTCAGTCTCTATTCTCTGATCGCCAGCAGTTCCCCAGTCTTCATATGAGAATCTTTGACTCGGGTTTGTTCCGTCTCCAGGAAGACTGATCTCGGTGATACGACCAAAACGGTCGTACTTATAGGACGTCGAGTTGTCGTTTTCATCGGTGTCAGATTCCTTAAGGCCGCGAAGAATCCCCGCAGGCAAGTTAGGTGATCCGGTATCGGCCGTCAGATCATAGGAACTCTGCACAGTCATCGCAGATGCAGTTCCTACTTGAGGCAAAGTTGTAGTGGCTACGTAGGCATGCAGCATCGTGTCATAGGCAAAGGAAGTGATCTCATTCCGGGGATCGGTGATAGAAGCAACGTTCCCGTACGAGTCGTAAGTAGTCGTAGTTGATTGCGAAACGCCCGGTGCAGAGAAGACCTCAACAGTGGTCACCTCACCTCTCGTTGGCGCGGTGCCATAGCTCAATCCATCGTACGAATAGCGCGTTTCCCCGAGTTTGACCTCAGCGACATTGTCTGGGGAGTCCTCAGGATCCGTGATCAGATCACCGCTGTACAATCTTTCATTCTTGGCGGTATTGACAATCCATTCACTAGCAGAATTGTTGTAGACAAAATCTCGATGAACGGTGACATCGTCATCTGTCAAAGCGTAATTGCCAAGCCGCCTTTCAAGAACGGTGTTCCCATATGTGTCGTAGCCAAAATAAGTCCACGATTTGGAATTCTCGGTAGTACCGACAGCATCGAATGTCTGACTACCAGAATCTCCGATGCTCACCTCATAGATACCATCGCTCTGGTCAACCCATGACCAATCCCAGTTGGTCACAGAGCGGGACAACCGAACACCGTCGGAGTCGAATAGTTCCTGCTCGTACTGACGGCCGCGTAGTTTCTCTGCATCCTCGTTTACCGAGCCAGCAATCGGATGGCTCACAGTCGCCGATGTACCGTCCGTGAAATAACGGTTCAGTGAATATGAGCCGTCGCTGGATGTGACCTTGACAAGTCCAAAACCTCGGTATTCGCGTAACCACATCGTGGTTGGGGTGCCGACGTAGAGTGGGTCGGCATCGTTGCCTGATTCATCTAGGTACTGATAGATCGTGTCTGTCTCTACGCCATCAATTTCAACGTTAGGGTCTGGGTCTGAAGTTACCCGCGTAACAATCTGCCGCGTCCAAGTTTGGCTTACCGGCTGAGGAGGCTTCTGTGTGTACTCGAAGTCAACAGAAGCTCCGAACCCGTTGTCGACCGCCGCCAAGTAAGGTCGGTTGTAGCTGAATGGGTTACCAGGATTCCCAGAAGACTCAAGCGCGTCGCTGTCCCACATGTAGATCTGTTTACTGGCGTATGTAAACGAAGTAGCCGGTAGGGTTCCGGCACCTGACCCGGCGCCTCGCAGAGTTATCGAATTCAGCTTGTGTTCGCCGGCATACCACCCATAGGTCGCACCCTGATCTGATGCGGCTGTGGTAGTGACTCCCAGTTCATATTTACGAATAACGTTGCCTGAATCGTCTTCGACCGATATCGCATTCAGCACACGAGTCTCTGCAATGACTGGCTCAGGTTTACTCGTGTAATGCCGCGGTACGTCTCTGCGGATCCGGTCTGCCGATGGTGAAACATGCGAGTAGTTACTATCGGCGAAGTAGTTGTTGTCTGAAGTCGACTTGTATTCAAAATCGGCAATCCACAGATCTGTCGCCCCATCGACAGCGGTCACAGCAGACGGGTACGCAGCTCTGACAGACTCACACGTTCCTTGGGAGTGATCGAGTTTGTCCTGCTCCCAAGTGATCTCAATTGTGTTGTCACGCTGATCGACGACTGAATCGAGGTCCCAGCGGTAAGTGATGGCGCTGCCAGTACACGGAGCGGACCAATAGCTTCGCTGTGTATCGAATGTGTACAGCGTCCCGTCTTTGGTCCTTATCTCCCACTTGTCAGACCCTGAAGTTGTCCGCTCAATGTGGATTCCCTGATCTGGGTTGGTATGCCAGCGGGATGTAGTACCGTCCTGAACGAGCTCCCCACCAACCCCTCCAAGGACCAGCGAGTACTGGTCTTTCTCTTCGTTGTAGAAGATATGTGGTAGTTCGAAGGACCAGCCGATTCCAGCCATGGAGCCGACGTCCCTCTTGTTCTTCATCTCATCTACAGAACCCGAGTTGTAGTTGAAGGCGAGGTTAAGAGGCTGGAAGCCACCGCGGCCGGGAGGAAGCTGGATCGGGTAGCTGTAAGTTGCGGAACCTGAGTTCAGATTGACCTGGAAGTCCATGATCTGCCCGGGCAGTGCATATGCAGAAGCGGCCTGCGATCCATAGATGCTGAAGTGGTCGGTCTTCGCGGTCATAGTCCGCGATTCGAAATCCACCTCAGTTGAGATCGGCTCCCACGCGTTGGTCTTCGGGTTGAACCAGACGAAGGTCAGCGAGTTCCAGTCCATCCCGCGAATGTCATCGGGGTCGAACTTCGATCGAAGGGTGATCTCCTTGTTGAAACGATGCAGCTCGGTCTTATCGGTCGGATCGACAGCGCGCAGATCCCACTTCTGGAAGACATTGACGCCACCGCCGCGGGGTGCAGGAAGGGGAGTTATAGAAATATCAGTGGACTTCGAGAAGGTTCGAGCAGGAATGTCCAGTTCGAGGGAATCATCAGCCAGGCGGACACTGGTTCGCTTCTTTGAGTCGACCAGAGACTTCACCGCCTCGGGAAGTTGCTTCGGCTCAAGGGAGCGCCCCTTACCCGGTTGCAACTCAGTGAACGGGCTGGCCGAATCGGCAGTGCCGCTCGTTCCCGGGCCTGAAAAATCAGCCGAGGCAACGATAGAGATCAGAACAGACAGCAGCAGAACAACAATCGACGAAACACTGAAACGCTTCAACACGACGCCTCTCCCCTTATCGTCAATCCACGCTAGTCAGGCTGAATTGCGGTCACGGCTCGCGTGTCGGGGTCATAAGAAACTCCTGAGCAGGACTCCAATCGACAATGAATCATCGATCAGGTCAGGGCAATTTCGACCATCGACTACGAGCCTGACTGGAATCTAGCACAGCGCAATTAGCGCACCCAAACCTGCATGTCACATGGAATCGTGAGGCGAGTTGCGCTCTCGAAGAGAATCTGTCTTCATTGATTCACATGAAGACTGAATCATGAATCAGTCCGACTTTTCTTTACCGAAGTTCAGGTCATTGCTTTCCCGAATGGGTTTGGCTTTTCTGGGAGAATGCGCATTTGAGCCATGCAGCAATTTCGCACTGATAGATAAGGCAATCGTGTTTGTGTTCTTGCCTACTACCCAAAGCCGCGGAGTAGCTCCGAGCAGAAGAGTGATCCAGCCTCTGGAACTAAGGAAAGGGAATATGCGCGGCACTTGTCACAAGGCACGCACACTCAGATCCCTCCGCTGCCGCCGGATGACAAAAGAACATACCAAAAGCGTGAAACTTCTGAAAAACAAAACGCCCGCAGGTATGAACCCTGCGGGCGCTCTCGTCTCTTCGACGATCCGTGCTTAGGAAGCTCTCTTGAGCTTCGCCACCGGCCGCTCCTCACCAACGAGGTGCGGGGTCCGGACCTTGCCCCGGCTGGCGTAATCGCCGTCGTGGGCGTGGCGGGCCACCGTGTCACCCAGGAGAACAGCTTGATACTGCTCCTTGGGGTCGACCAGGTTGGTCTCCAGAGCGTGACCGATCCGCGAAAACACGTTACGGATGACCTTCGTCACTTCTCTTGCTCCTCCGGCATGCAGATTGCCGGTTCGCGCAGTTCACATACGCGCCATCTGGCGTAGCTGGCGTGCGGCTCACATGGCCGCCCTGTTCAACTCGCCAATACCATCTTACGCTTTTCGTCGTAGAAATCAACGATAACTACTGTTAACAACTCGTTAAGGGATGTTATCAGTTGATAACCTGACGGTATTCGTAAGAATCCTTGCCTCTACTTTGAGGTTAACAACATTGTGAAGCCATGCACAATGGGGCTTTAGTCATAGGAACGCTCGCGAATTACGAAGAGGCTTGGGAGTAGGTACGGACCCGGCGCAAATCGTCGCTTTTCAGGGCTCGCAGAATGTGCTGTCTGTCGAACACAAACAAAAAGGCGACCGGTACCTGGTCTGGCCGCTCGCCTTCTGTACCTGGCCCGCTCACCCGATCCGCCGGATCAGGCTGCGGTACCGCTTCGCTGGGGCGTGCTGGTAGAGGCCACCTCGGCCTAGCTGCCGGCATCCCGGTTAGCCCGCACTCACACGAAAGCCACTGTCACGGGATGCGTCGGCGCTGTGCTATTTACGGCGCACGCCCGACGAAGCTGCATGTCCTGCCTGGAACCTGTCCGGGGCTGATCACCCTCAGGCTCCCGCAGGACCGAGATAAGCCACGTGGATGATCCAACCCTGGAAACGCTTGCGCATCTTCTTCAAGGCGACCCTCCTTTCGTGTCTCAGGCCCCGCATTCGGGGTCACTCGCTTCCTCTAGTTAGAAACTAACACCGGCAAGGCCAGAACACGGTAAATCCTCGTGAGTTCGGCGTGAGTATGACGTGTGCCTGTCGATCAGGGCGTCAACTGCTGCTCAGATTCGGCTTTCTGGCCAATCTCATCCCAGTCCCACAGCTGCGGAATCGTCTCCACCTTCGCCCATCGCTCCTGCTGATCGGTGTAGTGCGGACTGCCGGGATGCCCGGAAGAGCCAAGCGGCACTATCCAGCGGCCGTTCGACCAATCGGATGGATCGTGGATGTAGCGATTGATTGGGCCTGATCCGGTCGTGAAGTCAGTTCCCATGCGCGATCCGGATGCGTACGGAGTGTCGCCGTCACCTGCGGTCTCGATGCGCGGCGGGTTCAGGAGGTCTGCCGCCTCAGGGAACGTTGCAGAGAGTGGATGCTGCTGCGCCGATCCATGCAGATCGCCCCAGCGCCACTTCGACCATTCGTCGCCGAGACGCTCTTCCAGCTCGCTCACTCCGGCTTCTAGAGCTGCGGCTATCAGGCTGTTCCAGTCCTGTCCTTCAGGCAGGAGGTCGGTCTCGCCCGATTCCATGGCTGTAACAAGGCCAGACTTGAGATGTCTGCGGAAGTGCTCTTCTGCGCCGGGATCGAGAGAGTCGATCATCTTCGCTGCGAGGCTGGCGTAGTTTCCTCTTGCTATCGACTCGTAGAGCTTCGCAGAGACCAGCTCAAACAGCGCCGCCTCAACCGAATCTACGGCGAGGTCGCAGTTCCATTTGAGGATGCGATCGGCTGCATACGCGGACTTGCCGTCCAATCCTTCGACACGCCTGAGAGCTTTTTGAAACGCCTGCGCAGGCACCGAAACAACATCAGCGTGAATCGCAGCCATCTCGTCGACGCCGATCTTCCTATCTTCAAGCTCGGCGATTCGATTCGCTATGCGTTCAGCTCTGAACCCAGAGCCATAGAAGTTCGTGAGGTAGTGCTTGTAGTTCTCGTCTACGACTCGCTGGTTGCATGTCACGACCCAGCCGACTTCCGGATTCCGCGTCCTCGGTAGATCGGCAGCGGGGATGTAGCCCTTCCATTCGTGGTCACCGGTCCAGCCGGGAACTGGCCCCCAGCCGTTACCGCTTCCTCGAACCGGGATTCGACCTCGGAGCGTGTATCCGAAATTGCCGTGAATATCAGCGTACGGGTAGTTGTTCACCCGGTCCGTCCAGCCTTCGAACGCCTTCTCAAGCTCATCGGCGGATTTCGACTTCATGACGCCATATGCGGCATCCAGCCACGGAGTGCCCTCGCGTGAGCCCGGGTCAGCCAGCGCCACGCCGTGCCCATTCTCGAGATCGCCGGCGATGACCGGGCCGTGGTGCGTCTCGACGATTCGCACCTGCACATCGTCTCCACCGCGAACGCGGATCGTCTCGGACGACACATCGGCCTGAACCCATGAGTCCATATAGAGGTACTGGGTCTTGCCATCCTGCGTCCTGATCTGCTCGACGAACAGGTCCTGGGTGTCGACTCCGCCGTGAGTCATGCCCCAGCCGATGTGCTCGTTATGACAGAAGTGAAGAGCCATAGGCACACCGGGGACTGAGTGGCCGAGTGCTGCGAAGTCAGGCCCGATGAGGTGCACCTGGTAGTAGACGTTCGGTGCCTCCAGCCCGCGATGCGAATCTCCTGCGACCAGCGGCAAGCCAGACGCGGTGCGATCGCCAGAGACCGCCCATCCATTGCTGCCACCGTCGGTCTCGTTCAGCATCGCCGATGCCTCGACGACCGTGCGAAGCTCGTCAACGGCATTGAGCACAGGCCCTTCGTATCGCTCCCCTGCAGGCACAGTCAGCAGGCTGCCTGGCTGGTATCCGGGCGAGAGCTTCGCAGCGCGTTCGGGCCCGATCTCTGAAGCGAGACGTGAGAGCCACAGCTTGCCCTGGAACGAGCCTTCAGCCGTGTTGCGGACCTTGTAGACGACCACGCAGTGCCACGGCTCCCATCTCTCCGGCTTGGTTCCGAGAAGCGCGTACTCCACTGGCAGCGATGACGTGCTCTCGATAAATGCGTTCACGCCGTCTGAGTAGGCGTCAAGCGCGGTCCGAACAGCCTCGCTGGCTATCGAGTAGTCGAGCTTCGAAACCCTGTCCATTCGTCGACGCCGCATCAGCGTGTCCTGGGCAACCGCGGACGGGCCAAGGTACTCCGCTGCCCTGCCCAGGCATCGAAGGCGATCGAAGTCCATCTGGAATAGCCGATCCTGTGCCGTCGCAAACCCCTGCGCGAAGAACAGGTCGTACTCGTTCTCAGCCTTTATGTGAGGGATTCCCCACTCGTCCCGTCTTATCGTGGCTCCTGATCTCAGCTGCGAAAAGGTGAGGTCTGAGGTGACGTCAGGGAGAGCGGCTTTCAGGTCGGCTTCGGTGATAGAACTGGGCATGCGCAGATGATCCGTAGCTTGATAGTGAACTGCCGGCGCAGGCCCGCCGGGAAGCGACCGCAACCATACGCGGCGCAGGCGCGGTGTCAAGGAGAAGGCAGCATGGCCGAGTCCGATTTGACGCCACGCGCACTGGAGAGATAATCCGGTGCGTCCCGATTGCCGCCTTGCGTCCAATACAAGAAGAAGGAATCCCCCCAAATGAAGATCACCAATATCAGGTCGTGGATCGTCCGGATGGACTGGGACGACAATCCCGGCGCAGACGAGATGCGATCCCCCACTCGCCGCTCCTTTGTCTTCGTTGAGGTCAACACGGACGAGGGGATAACTGGCTGGGGTGAGATCACCACCTACCCGGGCCCAGTGGCGAACCGCGCCATCGCCGCATACGTGAACGAGATCGGCGACTGGCTGAAGGGTGAGGACCCGGAGAAGATCGAGTGGATCTGGGCCAAGATCTTCAGGGGCATGACATACGTCGGCACACGGGGCGCCACAACCGCTGCCATCTCAGGTATCGACATCGCGCTTTGGGACATCCGCGGCAAGGCTCTCGGCCTGCCTATCTACAGACTGCTCGGCAGCGAAGTCCGCGACAAGATCGCGCTCTACACCCACCCGCCGGAGCCAAAGACGCCGGCCGACATCGCGGCATCGGCAAAGGAGATCCAGGCTTCAGGTCACCGCGCGTTCAAGATGGACCCGATGATGTCGCACCTGCACGTAGGCAACGACACATTCCTTGATGGCGAGATATCGGCACAGGTGGTGGCGAAGGCTGCCGAGACTACCGCTGCGGCTCGCGAGGCGGTCGGCCCCGAGATGGAGATCCTTATCGACGCTCACGGCATGTACAACGTGCCGTCTGCGGTGAAGCTGGCGAACGCGCTGGAGCCGTATGGCATCTTCTGGTTCGAGGAACCGGTGCCTGCGGAGAGCTGGAAGGCGTTGAAGCAGGTAAAGGAAGAGGTGAATGTGCGGATCAGTGTGGGCGAGCGGCTGCACACTCGCTGGGAGTTCGTGCCGATCTTCGAGAACAATCTTGCCGATTTCGTAATGCCTGATGTGACGTGGACTGGCGGGATCACGGAGCTCAAGAAGATCACGACGATGGCGGAGGCGTACTACGTGCCGATGTCGCCGCATGACGCTTCTGGTCCGATCAACATCATGGCCGGAGCGCATGTGATGATGACGTGCCCGAACTTCTACAAGCTGGAGACGAGCCGCTACGATCTCTCGGGCTACAACCGGTTCATCGATACGCCGCTGGATATCCGCAACGGCGATCTCTACCTGGATCCGAACGCGCCGGGCCTCGGCATCAACCTCGACCCGGAGTTCCTGGCAGCGCATGAGGTGTCAGGAGCGGACGCGGGGAAGTAGTCGGTGGAGAGCAGTCAAGCCGGCCGCAGCATGATGCGGTTGGCTACTGCGTAGCCGAGCACCGCCGAGTGGCCGTCGACCGTTAGCGATACGACACCGCGATATGGAGCAACATCGTCGACAACCACGTGCACGCCGGGCAGCA
>JANQIZ010000369.1 GCA_028281895.1 Dehalococcoidia bacterium | reverse complement strand
AGATTCAACGCTATGGCTAGAAACAGGACAACGTATGAGATCTGTGTATAGAGATCGTAGCCAACTCGACCCTGGTCAACACCCCACACACTGCCCGCTGGCCAGAGTGAGAGCAGGGCTGAAATACCTGTAACTGCAGTCATCAGCGCCACTGCAGTAATAAGCGGCCGGGAAGTTGCCCATCGGATTGATGAGCTGACTAAAGCTGAGGATTCTGACCTTCTGATAACCCATCCTGTCGAGCGCGGATCATACGCCTGCAGAGCGCACTGCAGGAGCATCAAGACGCCAGCAATACCGGCCAAGATACGCAGTAAGGCGATCTTTGGGAGTTCTGTGAAGGATGTGAAGTGAGCCTCTGAGAGAACAACCAATGGCACGCAAACGATCGCAGTCAGCCATGTGGCTTCCAGGCATCGCGAGAGGATCACTTGGGCGCGATCTATCCACACCTCTGACTCGTCAGTGATCGGGCGTTGCCTTACTGGGTTATGAAGACTGGTGATTGACGCCATGGAATTCTCTGTAGCCGTGATTGATCGTATGGGCGCCCAATCCCGTTACACGATGAATGTTCTGCGCACAGAGGGTGAAGTCCCATGGGGGTTTCCACTACTCCCTCTCGTATACAACCCGTCTCCATGTTGGCATTGCTCATAGCCAGCAGCGCGTTCAGGCAAAAGTGAATGCTGCACATTCATTAGCCTATCGCCTGGCCTCAGACTTCGTAGCTGAACGGCAGATCGCGCGAGAATTCGCCGGCCCAGAAACAGTACTGGTATCAGGCCAGTGGATGTCTCTGAAGTGGATGAGCATCCGTCAATATTGGATGCTTAATCGAGCCACGCCCCCACTCCACCTCCGCTCTTTGCCAGTCTTGTTCGGTGTTGATGTCTAGGCCCTCGTGGCCTGTGGTCAGGAACGGCACTATGGTGTTGCCGGCTATGGTCCGATCTTCGAAGACCACTCGACTCCAGGCGATCTCGAGCGAGGCGTTCTGCACGTAGACCTCTGGAAGCGACGGATACTGGCTGCTGTGCCATGGCTGCTCCGGCGGACCGAACGGCAGGAGCGGCAGCATGCGGTCGCCTCGAATCACCCACATCTTCCCCGGATGCTCGCTGCACCTCTGCACCGCCCGCAGCGAATCCACACCGCGTGATGCCAGGAACTTAGCCCATGCGCGTCGAATGGTTACCGCTTCCCGGAATGGACTCGTGGGCCTGAGAATGCTGAAGCAGTCGAACTCCCTGCCAGCCGCACGCAACCACTCAAGCGCATGTTCCACCCAGTCGATGTCCGGTGAGGTGTCGTTGGCAAACTCAGGCGGCCGCAGGAACGGCACCTCTGCGCCGTACTTGGCAGCACAGCGATCTCCTCGCTATCGGTCGACGCTACGACCGCCTGGAACACGCCTGACTCAATCGCAGATCTGATAGCGCGTCCGATCAGCGGATGACCGCCCAGAGGCCGCAGGTTCTTGCCAGGAACGCGCTTGCTGCCAGCCCTTGCGGGGATCAGCGCAACACAGCTGGGCGCATCGTCAGCCATTGATTAGTGTCTTGGAGCCGACTGCGAGGTCGCTGCTGAGGACATCCTGCTCAGCGCTCACATCGGCCAGCACCTGTTCCCCGATCACGTCCGCTATCTCATATGGCTGAATGCCGTCACCCGGACACTTGATAGCCAGGTCGTGCCGTCCAACAATCTGCCCAGCCGAGAGGTCACCTGCCCAAACGAGCTTCTTCCGACGCTCGATCGTATATGGCTCCTCTTCGGGAAAGCAGTATTTCCTGCCGTTGCCAAGCGCCTCCCCGATCTCGTCAAGGCCGTGTGTCAGTTCCTTGAGAGTTTCAGGTGTCAGTGAAAACGCGTTGTCGGTTCCCTTCCACTCCCGATCGTTCGTGTAGTGATGCTCGAACACCCGGCCGCCAAGCGCGAATGCGGCCAGCGAGGTGTAGATCTCAGGACTGTGTGTGGAGAGGCCAGTGACGATCTCCGGGTATCGCCGCCTGTAGGTCTCGATGACCTTCAGGTTCAGAACCCCGGACGGAGCGGGATAGATGCAGGAGCACTGCAGCAGCACGAATGGCGTGCCGTGCTTCGAAACGGCGTCGTAGATACGGTCGACATCTTCGATAGAGCAGCCGCCAGTGGAGATGATCATCGGCTTACCGATCCGCGCGATGTACTCGATCATGGGAGTGTTGGTCGCATCTCCAGAGGCGACCTTGAAGGCTGGCACATCAAGCGATTCGAGGAGATCGACGCTCTTGAAGTCGAACGGCGTTGAGAAGGCGAGAATGCCCCGGCTGCGACAGAACTGGAACAACTCGGTCCACTCATCTGGTGTGAATTCGAGTTTCTCTCGATGCCGGCCATAGACGCGGTCCATCCACTGCGGATTGTTGGAGGTGCGGTTGAACTCAGACTCGGAGTAGACATCACGCGGGCTGCGGGTCTGGAACTTCACAGCCGATGCGCCCGCTGCCCTTGCAGACAGAACCATCGCCTTCGCTTTTTCGATCTCCCCGGCGTGGTTGTGACCGATCTCTGCGATTACGAAGGCCGGGCTGTCGTCGCTAATCTCGATGCCGCCAATGGTGATTGTCCTGGTCACTGCCCGTTTCTCCCCTACTGCCCCACAATCCTGCCGCCTTGCTCTCGCGTACTTTCGGCTTTCTCAGGCTATGCGAACGAGTTGGCGATATGAACGGCGCTGTGTCATGTGCGCTGGTTTGCTTCGCCCGTAGCTCGTAGCAAACCTGCACAGGGAACCATCCAGCGCCCGCAGAGGCTCACCGAATGGTCCAAGAGGCTCTCCGTGTTGGCTGAGTCGAGCGCATTGGTGCGGTGCGATGGGTTCGGTCGTGTTGCCGCGCGCGGGCGTAACGTGAGTTCGGATCGCTCAAGCGCAACAGGAGTAGAGATGAACCGGCAGCAACGACGACGTGAGGCACGGCTCAGCGCAGCAACAGGCGCCACGCAGGAAAAGAACTGGATCTGGCCGATCAGCATCGGCATGTTCGTGGTCGTAGTTGTTGTGGTCGTGGTTCTCATCGCTGCAGGTGTGTTTGGCACGAGTGACGACTCAAAGCTCTCTGCGAACGTGCTCGATGATCTGAAGGCAGATTCACATGTGGTTGGCGATCCATCCGCTCCGGTTTCGATCATCGAGTTTGCCGACTACCAGTGCCCGTTCTGCGCAAGGTTCTGGGGCACGTCGTACCAGCGACTGCTGTCGGATTTCGTCCAGTCCGGCCTTGTTTCCATCTACTTCCACAACATGGCTTTCCTGGGTCCCGAGTCCACTCTCGCCGCAAGCGCTTCGGAGTGCGCGGCTGACCAGGGCAACTGGCACGACTTCCATGACATCCTCTTCGCGCAGCAAGGGCCCGAGAACCAGGGCTACATCACGCCCGATCTCATGACCAGCTTCGCCGAGGTAGCGGATCTCGATGTGGCTGCGTTCAACCAGTGTGTTGAGAGCGGAGTCCACGACGAGAAGGTTGCGCAGCAGACGCGGAACGCGGCCGATGCCGGGATCAATGCGACGCCGACCATCTTCGTCAACGGCAATCGCATCTCGAATCCGATGGACTACGATGAGCTGCAGGCAGCGGTCCGCGCTGCGCTCTCGCCAGCATGAGCCGCCGGCTGACGTTCCTCGTAGCGCTGCTCGCCGTTCTTGGCGCTGTTATCACCGGCTACCTGACTATCCAGCACGGTAGTGGCAACAGTCCGGCGTGCGTTGTTGGCCACGGCTGCACGGTGATCGCTAGCTCTAAGTACGCTCATGTGGGAGCCTTGCCAACAGCCTCGTTCGGTCTGCTGACCTACCTGACGGTTCTGATGCTTTCTGTAGTGCGCCTGTCCGGTCCTCCGCCGAATGTCGAGCGAACTTTTCGCCGGGTATCACTGGCAATCACGACTGGCGGAACGCTGCTCAGCGGATGGCTGATGTACGTGGCGTTCGTTGAGTTGAGCGCATCATGCGTGTGGTGCATTGGCTCGGCATCGACGATCACGCTGATGTTCTTGCTGCTAGCCGCACAGTCGAGACCCGGCCTGGCAGATGAGCAGGAGAACACGGGAGCTTCAGAATCCCTCTCTGAGCCAGGCGACCCAGAACTCGCAGACTAAGGACACTGGCCAGCCAGACTCGGCCTGAGCGAAGCGAAATCTGGTGGAGGTAGGGAGAGTGAAGGGCGAACCTGGGTAGACAAGTTCGCCCTGGTGGGAATCTGACAACGCTCTAGCTGACGAAGACATAGAGCGTATTCGATGGAAGCTGCGCGGGGATCACAAAGTTCTTGATCTCCATGCAGTAGGGAACTCGGAATACTTGCACGCATTAGCGTGCCACTTCGCGTCTGATTCCAGGGTGGCCCAATCCATCAGCAACTCTGGCTTGCTCAACTCAGGATCTTCAGTCTCCCAAACTGCGAACGCAGTCAAATCCTTGGGGGGCCGCCGGAAGTTTGATAGCTACATCCACCACTCGACAGGCGTTTTGAATTGTTTTTCGCGGTTGCACTCTGCACATGCTGGGACTTTGTTTTCAGTACAGTCACATCCTCCTCTTGCTTTTGGAAGGACATGATCTACTTGAACCGCCTTTTCACCACAGTACCGGCATTTGGTTTTGTGCATTGCTGAGCGAGTAGTCCGTCCGGCTCTATCCGCCCCGAGGGCTGCCGTTCTCGTCGTAGAGGGCGGAGTGCGGGTAGAGGCAGATCATGTCACGGAACCCTTCTAACTCCCACTCCTCCCTGGAGGGGACAAGGGCGTATCTCTTTCCGAACCCGCAGCCGCCGATGCGCTTGAGAAGAGTTTTCGCACCGGGGTACGAGGCGTCCGGCTGTGGCCTCAGCTCCGTCACCACGTAGTCGGAAGACTGGCTGGCGCAGTCCGTCAACTGAACCTGCTCGATGTGCTGCCCTTGCCCGGGCTCTGATGCGAAACGAAGGCAGTCATCCTTCATCAGCCTTGTCGTATCGATCAAGTCACCGAACTGAATGCCCTCGGCGGTCCGCGCCGTTGCCTCAGCCTTCTCCGGGAAGAGTATGGCTATGGAGGTCTCTATAGGCTCCGGCTCGTCTTCGTCCGAGGCTGAATACGCGGTTCCGCAGGCGCTGATCGCCAGCCCGGCGAATGCCACTGTGAGCAACAAAACCGGCAAGCGTGTCTGGATCATGATCTTCCACCTCTGGTCGTTTATTCGACTCTCTGTTCCCAGATTGAAGATGAAGTCCGGAAAAGGCGAAGATCAAAGACGCAATCGCAGGTTTGACTAAGGTGTGCTTCGTTGTTGGGATCGCGTAGGGCCGAACGTGTTTGCGTTCCCGATTCGAAAGCGGGTTCGATGGATGAGTTGCCGGCCTACTCCAGCACGAAGCGCAGGATCTGGTGTTTGTCCTCAGAGTCGGTCTTGGACCCGTAGCCCAGCACATACACCTCACCGTCCATCCCCTGGCCGAACGACCCGATGAAGAGGCGGGTGTCCATGAGCAGCTTTGCGCGCTGCCGTGAACCGTCGGCGTTGCGAATGGTCCAGATCCTGCCCGAACAGTAGTCTCCGTAGATGTAGGCGCCGTCCAGCGAAGGCACTCGAACGCCCCTGTAAACGTATCCGCCGATCACCGCGCACCCATCGACGTGAATGTAGGTGGAGTTTCTCCTCGTGGCCGCCAGCCTGAACCAATGCCTCCAGCTCGGACAGTGATTCTGTTGGCACGCGTTTCCGAAGCGTATCGAAAAGCTTCAACTCGGCCCGAGCACGTGAAATCTGGTGGAGGTAAGGAGCGTGAAGGGCGAACCTTTATCGAGCGGTTTAATATCGATTAGCGGAATAGCCAACACGATTGACGCCACTCTTTTGGTCGACGCGAAACGGATTGCCAAGTTGTCCTCAGAGACACCACAGAAGCTGACCGTGCTCACGATCACTCTTGACACCAACATATTGTGGGAGCTGTGGCATCGACGCAATGAAGTTGAAGCTATTGAGAAGTTGATGGAGCTCAATCGTATAGGCGTCGTGGAGCTCGGCATCACTGCCCGTGTCCATGAAGATATTCCTTCCGATCCTGCGTCGACCCGTCTTCGAGCGGAGTTCGAGTCAGGTCTGAGTGAACTACCATCAGTCACACGCCTCGGGTATTGGGTATTAGGCAGGGACCGTCTGGGTGCAGACGGATTCGATGCTCGATTCAAGGAAGCCACAGCCAAAGCCGCGGGCCGATTGCCAAAAGGCAAACGTGGTGGCCCGCCCGACTGGCGGGATTGGGACCATCTACATGGTCACTACCTGGAAGGTCGAGATTACTTCGTGACACTAGATCAGGGCATATTGGTTATCGCCCAGGAACTTCGGACATGGTTCGGTATTGAAGTCCGACGGCCCGCCGAGATCATTGAGCTCATTGGCACTCACAGTCTCGAATAGGAGGCTGTAATCCGTCCCCGTCTGATTACTCTAGGTAGCGGGTGTCACGAAGTCATCGCGCATTCTGAAAGCTGCCGATGACCCGTTTTCAACGAGCGCGTCAAGTAGGGAGAGAACGGCATTTCGCAGCCGTAGGTCTTGCTTCAACTCAAGAGGCCTTCCGTATACGTGGCGTTGCAGCATGACTTCCAGAGTGAAGATCGTGTTGCTCTTTGAAAGCAACACTTGAGGATCTCCCCGTGCCAGAGAGTTAGCGACAGGAACAAAAGCTTCGGGCAGCGATTGTTCCCCGATGTGATACAGGAAACTACAGTAGTCGTCGAGAACGATCGAGGAAACAGGAAGCCGCTCGAATAACTGGTGGACTCTGTGGGCGTAGCCCTCCAAGCTTTTCCAATGTCTGACATCATCCTTCCACCACGAACGCAGGAAGATAGCCGCCATGATCTCACTGCCCCAATCCTGCCCTTTCTGAAATCGAGCACCCCACCCGCTAGACTCGATCGCGTCCGCAAAGAGCTGCCAGATACTCCAATAGTGCGAAGTCCGAGGCTCTCTATCCTCGATGGCCCTAAGGCCATCGAGGATAGCGTTTATCTCGCGTGGATGACGATCAACAGCGTCAAGGATTGGTTCTAGAATCACTTGCGCTGATTCAAGCTTGGTCTGCATGACAAACTCTTGCAGACGTTTTGAAATGGTGTTTTCAGTATCGTAGTTCCGCTCCCGACCCATTTCACGACGATCTGTCGCATCATCTGCGTCCCACCATCCGACGAGTACCTTTGCTGTGCGCGCATACGCGGTCACAGCAAACGGATCATCCGGATCGCTCGATAATATGGTTAGTATCTGCGCATTGGTTTCAGCTCCAAACGACCCACCGATATCAAGTTGTTCTACTGCGTCGTTTGGAATGCCAGATTGCTGCAAAAATGATTTTCGGATCGCCGTGGTCACCTCGGCCATGATCTCGTCAGTGTCCCGGCGCTTATTCCAATCTTTAGCGTTCTCTCTTTGCACTTCTGATGCATTCAGCGCAGCCTCGGTCGCGAGCGTATTGAGACAACGGAGTGCCAGTGAACGATCTGCAAACCACAGATTCTCCCTGACTCCCCACACGGCATGCCAGCGAACCTCATTTATCGGATGTGTAATCGCTGCAGCGAACGCCTTAGCGATTGAAGCCTCCAATTCTTGGTCAAATCGCTTGGTGCGAAGCAACGAGAGGACCTGTGCAGACGAGCGGTCTGCCGAACTGTCGTGTCGCTGAATTCGCTCGTTGAAATCCCACCTATAGGCACTTGCCATCACTGCCCGACAAACGCGGTTCGCACACCACTCTTGTTCCGTTCCCGTCATCTCTTCCCAATGGTCGCGAACACATACGGCAGCAACGATGCCTGAACCTCCCTTGATCATGTCGACAAACTGTTCGTCTGGTTTGTCGGTGTTCTCGGTCGACATCGCCTGCGACAGGTATTGTCGCCATTGGGCCGAACTGTGCGTCTTTGAGATGTTCCGGCCGAAGACCTGGTACGCCCAGTTGTGCATATCCAGCAGGGCCTCAAATGCGGACAATTGGGTGGAGCTGTCATCAACCATTGCTTTCAGGTCGGGCTCCAGTTCTTTTGAATTGATATGGACGACGCGGCCCGCTGACACCTGTTCGTCTGAAGGACTACCAGAATCGGTTGGCGCTCCTTCAGGCGTGGGAGGCGAAGGTGTTTCGGTGACAGTTTGTTTGCGCAAATCCATGCGATGCATTGCCAACCTCAGAACCCGATGCTTATCGTTCTGTTCCTCGATCGGTGGCAACGCTGCTCGTTGACTATCGAGAATTGATTGCACTCGTGTCGCAAATCCCCCGAACTGCAAGCTCAGAATCGCGTTTTCAAGGTGGAACTGGCGATGTTCCAACTGGTTTGCCTGTCTACGCTCGTTATAGAAGGCTTCCTTTCCAACGTTCAGGTTTGGGAGGATGTCGTACACAGCTCCGGCATCCCGTTCCCTGAGAAGGCGATTCCGATCGAGCGCTATGTATTCCGGCGCGCTCATCAGGACTAACAGCGATTCTCCTGACTCGTGTGGGTAAGCCGTCGCGACGCTGGCAACGACCGCGGCAAGAGAGCCGGAATCACTTTTTCGGAGGATGTCTAGTAGCAGTTTGTCCAGTCGCTCTGAAAATTGTTCTGCGAATTCGAGCAGCCATTTCTCCAACGCCATCAACATGGATTCCAACACGTCAGGACCAGCGTGAGTGTCTCGGTAAAGGCACCACATCCGCTCATTGCCCCACTGTTTGCGTGTTGTCCCATCGGCAAACGTCAGTTCGATCTCTGAAGGTGGCTCTAGTCGATCATCCACACGTGGGTTGGCATACCATTCCGCACTGTGGTCGAAAACTTTGATTAGGAAGTCAAGGCCTTTGCGTGGGTGATGTCGGAGTAGATGAAACCAAGGACCGTGAAGGGCACTCGCTGGGAAGAAGGCCTGGCCAAGCCCCGATTTAATACCGAAGTGGGAATAGAGATCCAGTGAGCGACCGCGGAATCCGTCACTCCTCGCGTCTTCATCGGTGGCAAGCATATGCTCGGATGCGACCGATATGACGACATCCGGCAGGTCACGTGCCGCAGGCAGCCCGTCCAAACCAGAGTAAATAATCTCCCGTAGCTCGCGACTGATGTGGTTGTATCGACCCGAATCTGGTCCTGTCCCCCGCAGCAGGGCTTCAAACCGATCCGCATTCCCATTTGGAATCTTGGCCAGTACCTGGAGCGTGCGCCTAAGCAGGTCGTCAGAACTGTAATCATCGAAGGCAGGGAGTAACCAATAACCGATACTCGCCACCGCTTCCCCGCTATCCAACGTCGGTGACCACCACGCGACACCGCGACTCGCGTCTTCGATTAGTCCCAACAGGAGTTGACTCTCCTGCCTTGTGAAGTTGTCGATGTTGCGATGAACCAACTCCAACACCGTCGACCAGGCAAGCCCATCTGGCACATTAAAAACGGAGCCCTGTGTATTCGCTGGACCAAGCCATTCAGGTGTTTTCACGCAGGCCACACGGAGCAAATGGATTGCCCGTTTTAGTAGGGCTCTGTCATCGGCGAAGAACTTAGATTCGTGTCGCCTGAGGAAGTCAGGTGCAGCCGGGGCTTGGAGGACGGAGATGAGCGTGTCATCCCGAAAAAGCGCTCGTATTTCAGAATCGAAGATCGCGGCTTCGAAAAACCGATCCGCTCCCATGGGTTCTATTTCGACAAGCTCCGTGATCCACTTCCGATAGGACCGACGAATCGCTGGATATGGGCCCGTCTGCTCAGATAGTTTTCTCGGGGAGCGCTCGTGTGCGAGGTACCTCTCGTTTATCCATTGCAGGATGGCCCAATCCTCCAACACGTCATGGGCCGTTGCTACAAGCGTCGGCTGCCCTTCCGGTGATCTGATCAACGAATCTCGCCTTAGAGACGCGATAACTTCCTCATCCCAATCACCGCTACTGACGTAAGGCGATAGCGCTGAAGCGCGCTGAACTGCAAGTTGTTCAAGTGTTGATACACGTTTCTGTGCCATACCTGGGCCATCACTACCGCCATCGCGAACGATCTGTTGCCAAAACAGATCGCGGAACTCACGCTCGCTTCTAGGCATGTCACTCTCGGTCCAGGATATTTGAAGCGCTTTGTCGACGATGTATGGATTTCTCAGTAGGTCTCGTAAAGGTGGTGAGCCCAAAGGCCGTGCAATCTCAGGAAAGGCGGTTTCGAGTCGATCTAATTCCGAACTGTCAAGGCGCGGAATTTCGGCGACCGCGGGTTCAATCCCCACAGGTTGCAAAAAGCTCGTGATGACCTGATCACGACTGTAGTCCCGGCACGTCAATACAACTCGCATCGTCGGATCAGACGCCACCAGTCTGATTAGGTCACTGAAAGCGTCACGCGTTGAGCGCTCCAGAAGTCGTTCAATACTTTCAACAAGGAATACTTTGCGTCCCTGAGCGGCGAGGACGGCTCGAAGCGCGGTGGTCGTGCCTGGGATCTGTGCAGATTGGAGGGCGTTATCAAGATGAGGTTCCGAAAACTCCTCGGCGCGAAAACCGAATGCGAAATGGTTCTGGCCCAGCAACGACAGTGCTTCCTTGGCGATCCCTGACTTTCCGATTCCTGCTGGTCCGGAAAGAACCACAATTTGTGCGCTTTCCAGTTTGTCGAGCACATCCTGCACCACATTGGGCCGTTGCAGATGGAAACCTTGTCCGATAGTGGTACGGATCCCATTGAGCACGGGCTCGGTGTGATCTTTCAAAGCTCCAATCAGGCGTTGCTCGCTCGTGCCGATCGGACCATGGCGTTCCCTTAATTCACCCGGCAGATCATTCCGTCGGCGCACAAGTGCGCCAGACATGGCGGCACTTGCGATCGTCAACAATTCGTTCCACGTGGCCCCCGCGGTTTCAATGGAGTTTCCTTCCGTCACGGTGTGAGCCAGAAGACGCTTAATATCCGCTTCGGTTCGGTTTGTGGAGCTGAACACGTCTAGTGGCAACAAATGAAGGACAGATAAGAAACTCCAGATGTCCGATGCAGAGAGTTCATGTCCTTCGTATTCGGTGATGATCTTCTGTATCTCACCGCAGTGCCTTAACGCTGTACTAGATACAAAGCCCTCTGTACTCAATCGGGTGGCGAAGTCGTCTCCATTCCCGGCTGCACGAGCACAGTCGAGCAGACCTGAGAAATGCCGCAACAGTTGATTAGAACCCCGCTGAGTGACCAGCACTAGTCGATCAAGGTCTAGTGAGAATAGTTCTGCGTTCTTGAAGTCTTTCCAAAAATCCTGAATGGTCTGCTTACACTGATCGTCAGAGGCACTGACCGTAAAATTCAACTTGACCTGTCCTGCGAGTTTTCTTGTAGTACTTGCAGCTGTTTCACATGCGACTAGAAAATCATCCGTTTCCCATCCGATGTGTTGAGTTTGAAAGCTCACCTCTGCGACGGTCGTATCTGTAAAAATGGGCGGAATTCCCGCAACGAGTAGTTGCGCAAGCCAGTAGGCACCAACGTGCTGCTCGAAAAACGTTCCAGCCCCGCCAGTCGAAACCGGGCTGGAGATTCGTCCATCTCTAGGAGTTTTCATCAACACGCTCCATTGATCCGCAGCGCCTTCTTCAAACCCAGCTTATGAGGTCCCGCGTCTAACTGGTGAGGAGTTGTTCCCTTTGGTCAATACGTCATGCAACGCTAGAGCATCCCATGAGCAGGAGTATAGGGGCGAGTCTGACACCTACCCCTATTCCTGAGCAGCCGAACCAAACGCGCCGTCAACTGGTCGCGCCAGTTTGCGAAGCTAAGCGGGTAGGTGTGTACTCTAAGGCGATCATCACGTCGGTGGCGGCGCGAGAACTGATGGGCGCCAGAGAGTCAACGATACCCTAGCCATCAAATTCCAGGCGAATCCATTGGCAAACAATGAAACGACCGCATTACTATTTGCCTTATGTCAAAACGCCACGAACATCTCAAAGCGGAGTCTATTGAACTCTTGCGTCTGAACTCACTTGAGGATTGGGCACTAGAGATCCCAGAAATCGCCTCGAATTTGGTCGATGATGTGGATTCTGGGTATTCCCAAGTCGTACAACTAGACAAGAAGATCCCCGGTCTCGGGCTGCACAACATCAACATCCAAGCTGCGGGCGGCCACATGACGGGTAACTACCTCGTTGAGGATCGTCCGATATTTCGTGGTATTCAATATGTGGGCATGCACCTTAGAATGCGAAACCCAGAATGGGTTGCGCGTATGACGATCGTTGACGCTTGCTACCACGTGGAAGGATGTCTCAAACGAAAGACGAAAGTAAATGCCCCGCTTTCTGTGGGAATGATCCTTCACCGTCTTCCCAAGATGAATATCCAGATCGACGACCGTCTTCTAGAAGCGCTTCAATATCTCAACAAATCCATCTACAACCATGCCAAACATACGATTGAGCATGTTGAGATCGATGGTCACATGTTCTCTGTTGCAGACACACTCGCCGTCTACTATTCATGCCGGGTCATGGGGGCTGAACTAATGGATGGACTTGACCTTCGCCGTAGGAATGGTGACCCAGTCATCTAGTGGTTCTATCGGGACTTGGGAGTGAAGACTCGTGGGCCTCACTGTTAATTCATGTCGCTAGTGCGGAGAGTCACCTTTTCTCGAATCTGTCGATGGCGTCAGGCTCAGGTTCGTTTTCCTGAGGCAACTCGCTGGCAAGCGATTCAGTTGCAACGGCCACGATGAGCGCCGCGAGGAGTTGAATGCCGTTCCTGCCATCCGAGTCTAGATTCGCCATGGAGTGAATCTAGGTAAGTACATGATTCAGGCTTTTCGACCGATTCAGTAGTCACTTTGGCAAGAAACAGCATAAATAATGGTATATCGAAGAACAGTATTGCCTTAGAACGTTGTCAAGCCTATGCTTCGTTCCATGCCACGCGGAAAGAACATCACGCCTGCTCAACGGCAGGCATGGCTTGAGCAGTACGAGCAGGGCGCTACCGTGATCACGCTGGCGAAGCGTGAGAGCAGGGATGTGCGGACGATCAAGGCGCAGCTTCAGCGCGCCGGTGATGAGCGTGAGATGGTGATTGCTCGCCGCGACCTGATCAGGGAATCTCTAAGCGCCCACAACGAGGAGCTTCGGCAGGCCGCCACGCGTGTACTGGAATCGGTAAGGGTTGTTCCGGACGAACGGATCACGCCGGTCAGTCCGTTTCCTAAGGCTCACGGCGTGGAACGAGGCAGGCTGGCGCTCGATATATCCTCCGGCTCTTCACGAGTGGTTGCCATCGATCCCAACTCCCGCGATGGCAAGTTCGAGAGATTGCTTCGGGAGCACCTGAAGTCGGAGCGGACCCTGTGGCAGGGGATCGACCGGTGGCAGGATCGTCACGCGTCGTACCAACAGGAGTGCTTTGAGCTAGGCAAGCAGGTTTCCAAGTCGGTCGTGGATGCCACCGGCCTTGAACCGGTCGAGTCATCTCGCAACACCGAAGGCTTCACTGAGCACTTCGTTTCATGGGCAGCGCGCCTTGCTGTCGAAAGCTGGCGGAACGACCGTGCGAAGCCAAAGATCGACTTGGGGATTAGCAGCGGTTCGCTGATACTCGGCGGATCAACACTTGCCCGCTCTGAGTCAGATGAGAAGCTGGAGCTTGCCAGGCAGGAGTTCATCGACCAGGTAGATGCTATGCGCAGGTCGCGGGAAGTCCGGCTGATCGCCGAAGAGCAGGCGTGGCTTGAATCACAGGCCGAGAAGTTGAGGGACAGGCTGGAGAATCTGCTTCTGTTCGGCCTGATACCAGGAAAGTGCCTGGCGTGTCGCAGATACGCCATCTAGCCAGGGAGAGTGACCAGTTGCGAGTAGCGCTCTATGCAAGAGTCTCTTCAGATGCCCAGGACACTGAGCTGTCTATCAGCGCTCAGCTTCGCGCTCTGCGGGACTACGCCGCCAGAAAGAAGCATCTCATCATCGAAGAGTTCGTTGATGAGGCGAAAAGCGGTAGAACTTCTGACCGTCCGGCATTTATGCGGATGGTCTCGTTCGCACGGATGGATCACCATCCGGTAGACGCCATCCTCGTCTGGAAGTTCAATCGCTTCGCACGAGACCGTCAGGTCTCGGTCACTTACAAGCACATGCTCAAGAAGTCCGGTGTCGATGTCGTCTCTATCAACGAGCCAGTAGACGATTCCCCGGCGGGCCAGATGCTTTCCGGAATCATCGAGGCCGTAGACGAGTTCTACTCCGCCAACCTTGGACAGGACATCTCACGCGGCATGAGAGAGGCGGCTACACAGGGTTACTTCGTGGCATCCACGGCACCTTATGGCTATCGACGGTCGAAGGTGGTCACAGATTCCAATAGAGTGCGCTACACGCTGGCAAAGAATCCTAAAGAAGCGCGAACAGTAGTAACGATCTTTGAGCGCCTGTCGCAGGGTGTGGGCTTGAAAGCACTTTGCCAGGAACTATCAACTGCGGGTATCCAAACCCGCTCAGGAAAGCCCCTCACTACCACCGGGTTGCACAAGATTGCCACCAACGAGGCCTATACGGGAACGTTGGTATGGGGTGCAAACCGCGGTAAACGGCGGTCAACTGCGGGTACCCAAAGTGAACCAGTAGTAGTCAAAGACGCCTGGCCGAAGATAGTCAGCAAGCAGTTGTTCAACAAGGTCAAAGCCGCACTCTCTTCCCGCTACAGGGAGAACTTTCACCCAAGGTTCTCAGGCTCTTCCTACATGCTGACAGGTCTGGTGTACTGCGGGCACTGCGGACGGTCAATGACGGGTCACAGCGCCAAGTCCGGTCGGTTCCACTACTACCTGTGCTCGACCCGTAACAAGCAGGGCAAGACATCCTGCAAGCAGTCCATGATCAACCGAACCCGTCTGGACGCCGCTCTGATTGATCGGACTAAGACGCGTCTGCTCTCGGACTACAACCTTGAGCGTTTGACGCGAGATGTCAACAAAGAGCTACGGGAACGAAAAGCGACACAGAAGACGAGAACAGACGAGATCGCACAAGAACTGACGGAAACAGACAGGCGTCTGGACCGCTATTACGACGCGTTCGAGCGCGGCACGATGTCGGAAAGTGACGTAAACGCACGCATACGCACACTGAACGACAAGAAGCTAAGACTCGAACAGGCGCGGCAGGTATTGGCGGATAATGGCGGTAATCGGCGGATATCGTTGGATAACGTTCGGCAACACGTTAGGAACCTGCGCCACCTACTGGCCACAGGCGACAACCAGACCCGCAAGTCGGTCTTCCGGTCCTTTGTTGACAGGATCGACGTGCAGGACGACGAAGTGACGGTCCGATACCGCTTGCCAGAAAACAAGAACGCCGTCCCTGGCGAAGAGACGGCGGTTCTGTCTACCGTGAAGTCTGGTGGAGCTGGAGGGATTCGAACCCTCTACCTCCTGCTTGCAAAGCAGGCGCTCTCCCAATTGAGCTACAGCCCCGTTAGTTCTCTCTTCGACGATGATGCGGTGTTGCGGCGATGACCAGAAAGGGAGCCGGAGTCCGGACCCGGGTCAGTGCGCAAACGTATCCGCAACGAGAACAGCAGAAGTAGTAATTGTAACGCTACAGCGTGACAGATTTCACCGGGTCTGCCACGCCAATTCTCGCCAGGCCTAAACTACTCGCCGATCTACTTGCGACGGCGGAACCTGCGTATTCGCCTGAGCCGGCGCGTCGGAGTTCCTGAGCCATCCTCGATCCTCGTAAACAGATCCAGCATCTTCTGAACAGTTGAGATTCGAGTCGCTATCAGATCCTGCGTTCGCTGTACGAACAGTCGTCGTGCCTTCAGGTTCGAACTAACCGTTTCCAGTCGTTCCTGCTGGAACTCGTTGTCAGGATCTTCCGAGCTGGCGATGTGAGATTGAGGATCGAGTGCCAGTGCATTAGAACCGTCGAAGAATGCTACCGGGGACGTGCGCTCGCTGGACGCCTTCTGAAGCGCTGTCTCTCGGGCGGCGAGGGTCATGACCTGCCTGCTGGCGACCTCGACTTCTGCCCGGAGCTTCTCGATCTCCACGAGGATGCTTGAGACCTTTCCTGCGAGTTCAGCGACGCGCGTCGGCATGCCCTTGGCGTTGGTCTCGTCTCGCCTGGGCAGCAGTCGATCTATTCGCGGATCGATCAATCGCTACTCCGCGTCTCGACATTTCTCGAGGCATCGTGCGACCGATGTCACCGAGGCTGGGGGGTTGCTCACATGTCGAATTCTGGAGCCGAAGGGCACATCGGCGAACCGGTAGAAACCGCATGTCGGATTGGGTTAATCGCCGGTTCTACCAGAAGTGCCGTCCGATGAAAGCGCCGTTGAGGTTGCGCACTTCCGCAAGCGTTCAGGCGGTCTTCCCGGTGCCTCTGACGATCTGAAATCGACACGATAGAAGCAAGAGTTTCCGCACGCGCACCGCATACGCGCCTGCGAAAAGACGGTCGAGAGCATGAATGCTGGCTGAACTTCAGGCCAGTGACGAGGATCCGGACTGAGGCGATTTCGTGACACCAGGGGAACTGCACGAATTTAACGCGACCCGCTGGATATGGATCGAGTCGCTTGGCGCGCCTGCGGCAGTTATCGATCTGTCAACCGCCAGAATCATCGCCGCCAATTCGAAGCTGGCAAGGCTTCTTGGCAAAGAGGCGCACGAACTCGCTGGCAGTCCCAGCTCCGGAGTCATGCCTGACTACATGCTTCCAACACCCCAGGTAGTTTCCGGGTGGGTGGCAGAGGCAGCCGAAGGCAGAGTGGCAGGGTCCGATGTTGACCTGCTGATTGAGCCCCACGACTCCGATCCCGTGAGAGCCGATGGCCGTATCGGGCCTGTCGATGCCGTAAGGCCGTATCTGCTGTTGACGATCCAGAAGTCGATCAGCGAGAAGCCTGTCCAGCCTGCGCCAGACCAGGCGATGCTCGGGTTGATGAGCGAGATCGGTAGCATCATCGGCACCTCCCTGGAGCTTGATGCGGTGACTCAGCGATTCTCCACCTCGCTGATGCAGGTCGTCCCATCCGATCACGTGGCCATTATGCTTCTGGAAGAGGACGGCGAGTGGCTGAAACCGGTGTATTCCTCTGGACGCAGTGCTGCGACAGAGCGAGTTCCGCTGGCCGACACCGGTCCGATGGCGACGGTTCTCAAGACCCAGTCTGCCGTCTTGCTGGATGAGTTCGAGATCGGAGAACTCCGAGCGGCACGCACAGCGATGTGGTCTCACCTGGATCCGTCTATGCTGGCTGCGTGCTGTGTGCCGATGGTAGCGAGCGGCCAGCCGATCGGCGTAGTGCTCGTCGCATCAACCGTTCGCGAGGCGATCAACTCGGAACATCTTGCACTGCTTGAGCACGCCTGCAGCCAGATCGCAGGCGCCATGTCCAACATCCAGCTGGTTCTTATCGTCAATGCCGCCAGTCAGCAGATTATTGAAGCCAATGCCGCTGC
>JANQIZ010000353.1 GCA_028281895.1 Dehalococcoidia bacterium | reverse complement strand
ACGCCCATCTCGCATCTTCAAAGAGAAATCGGTTGCGAGTTCCATCTTCGGCGCGCCCGTCAAAGCACGAAGTATCAGGTGCAGATCGAACTTCGTGGCGATCTCCTCCAGCCACTCCTGCATCTCCTCAGGGGTTACAAACAGGTCGTATCTTCTAGATGACACTTTTAGTCTCGATAGTTGTTGGTCTCGACTCACCGCGATCACATATCTCTTAGTTTGCGGTCACGCGGAGGACTCCAGAACTCAACTGGTCCCAGGTAGTCAGCTTCTGGAATATGATGCGTATGGGATCTTCAAGTGAGAAAGCTGTCACGAGCAGTGCGTTGCCAGAGTCATCAGCGCGCCTGATCTGACTATCTCCAACCCCACACGTGGACTCTTTGCCGGGCTGTGCTCGACCGCAACCTGCCGTTGACGCGCGAACCAAGTCACCTACTGGCACGAACGGTAGTTCGGTTGAGTCAGAAACGACATCAACTCTCAACCGAATCTCAGAGTCGGTTTCATTGACAAAATCAACCAACTCTTCCGAACTTCCTGGAAAGCATGCCGCCAGTGGGATGGCATACAGAAAGGCGGCCAGTAGCGCGAGCCGCCCCAGTGCCATGTGGATCTTCATAACTCTTCTATGGACTCCACCAGAACGCGTTGTCAACCGCGCCTCGCGACGAGATTTACTAAGTCTCAGTTCGCCGAGGATCGAACGGGCTATCTACCCCGCAGCTTCCCTTTGAGCGAGGTACTCAGTCAGGATGCCGCGGAGGGCTACTCGGCCTCTGTGCAGGCGGGCTTTGAGCGCGGAGATGGAGATATCCAGCACTTCGGCGGCCTCTTCGTTGGTGAGGCCCTGGACATCTCGGAGTACGACTGCGGTCTGGAGGTCTTCGGGCAGCTCGTTGATGGCTTCCTGAATGCGCTCGCCAAGCTCGGAGTTCATGGCGGAGGCGACTGGCGATTGCGTCCAGTCAGTTGATGGGACATCGGGCTGGGCGTCTTCAGAGACGGTCATCTCTTTGCGGCGCTTGTCTTTGCGAAGCCGCATGAGGGCGGCGTTGACTGTGATGCGGTAGAGCCAGGTTGTTGGCTGGGCGTCGCCGCGGAACCGGTCACGGGCACGGTAGGCGGATACGAAGGCGTCCTGGGCTACCTCTTCAGCGTCGTGCTGGTTGCCCATCATCCGGTAGGCGACGTTGTAGACGAAGCCGGAGTGCTCTTCGGCGAGTTGCGCGAATTCCTGTTCGTTCATTCGTCGATCGTGCGGTTTCGGGCAGGGTGCATGTGGTTGCGGACGATGGCCGCGGTGGCTTGCATGCGTCGCTGATTGCTGTTCATCCACCTTAACAGAGGCGGGTGTTCAGCTTCTCTGGCAAACGTAGCGGAATCCCGTGAGCGATACGCGCATCAAATCATTACGATAAGCTTTCAATACCCGGCAGTGATAGGCGCATTTTCACTCTCGAGGGACTAAGGTCAGAGGTCGAATCGATGACTGCAGATAACCGATCATGGCTGGCTCGCCTGTTTCGCAGGTCAGGCAACAGCATTCCGGATCCGGTGGACCCTTGCGATGATCCGTCGATGGAGAGCGATGTCGATTGCGGTGAGGTGCGTGCCAGTGCATCTGACTACATCGATGGGGAGGCGACGCCCTCGCTTGCTCACAGGATCAAGGATCACCTCGGCCTCTGTAGGGACTGCGACGGCTGGGTGAAGACGCTGGCAGCCACAGTGGGATTCACCAGGGATTTGCCGAAGCAGCAGGTTCCCGACTCTCTCAGAGCGAAGATAAGAGACATTCCGAGAGACAACTAGTATCCGTATAAGAAGCAGAGCGCCCCGTGAAAACGGGGCGCTCTGCTTCTATTAGATCTACGTTGACTTCGACTGGTCTATTGCTTCTGCCGGTGATCGTCGCCACCTGTGGTCAGCTCTGCATGGCCGAGCCTTCGCCTGTGGTAGACCATGCTGTGAAGCAGGATCGCCACTCCCAGGCCCGTCACACCCATAACAACTATCGGCATAGCTGGCGTCAGCGGGCTGAGACCTGTTGAGATGTAGACCACGTACCCCATCACCGCACCCCACAGAGTCGGGTGGTCCAGCTTCGAGTTGAAGCGGATCGTGATGAAACCGATCACGAGGTACGCTGGCAAAGCGGCTATCGGAGTGATGCCCAGCACCACGCCCGTGAGGCTCGAAACCCCATCACCGCCTCGGAAACGGGTCAAAGGCGAATTCCAGTGACCCAGGATCACCGCCGTCGCCGGCAGCAACAGCCACACAGCCTCGAGACCAAGCAGTCGTGCGATCACGATAGCCAGGAGACCCTTCGCTGAATCGATGAAAAACACCCACGCTCCAGCTGAGCGAGACACTTCTCGCCAAACGTTCGTCGCACCCGCCTGCCGAGTGCCGACCTGGAATATGTCCTTGCCGTATAGTCGTGCTGCCAGATACGCAGTAGGCACACTTCCAAGGAAGTAAGCCACCACGGCGGCCACTACAAGCAAAGAGAATGATGGGGCGTCAACCATTTCGCCACGAATTATACATCGGTCCAGCGGTCTTATCTCACCTTGGAACACGCACCCGGATACGCAGATATTCGCCGCACACGATGACGTGTGGTCGCCCGAATGACAGACGAATCCTCACCTCTGCCCCAATCTGCGCCTGGAGAACCCCAGACGCCTGCCCCTGACAAGACTCGCGGACGCTTCTCACAGGCTCTTCGCGACCCTGGTCTCAGACGCTTCACAGCCGGCACGCTCTCGTGGGGAACCGCCCACCAGATGATCACCCTCACGCAGGGATTCGTACTCATCGAGATTCTCGATGCCGATCGCATCTGGCTTGCCTTCCTCGGCGGCGCCGTTGGCGGCGTCAACGTACTCACCTCGTTCATAGGCGGCATCCTCGCAGACCGTGTCCCCCGCAAGTTCCTCCTCATGATCGGATCCAGCGTCGCAGGCGCCCCCATGCTCGGCATCGCCGTCCTGCACGCCACCGATGCCCTCGAACCGTGGCACATACTCATCGCAGGAGGCGCACAGGGCTTCTCGCTCGCCCTCGACTGGATATCCCGCCTCTCTCTGCTGCCCACCATGGTTCCACGCAGAATCATGGTCAGCGCACTGTCCATCGACCAGGCCGTATTCAACGCTGCCAGAGTGCTCGGACCGCTCGTAGCCGCCGGAATTCTGGCCGCCGCCGGAGCCACAGCCTCCTACGCCGTCATCTTCGGACTCCTCGCAACTGCCATCCTGATCTACACAACCTTCAAGCGCCGACCTGAAAATGGTGTCGTAGACAGCAGCAGAGAAGCGAAACGCAAGATGGGACTGGGCACCGTGATCCACGAGCTCCGAGAGGCAGCTGAGGCACTGCGCAGCGACAGTGTCCTCAGCATCAACGTTCTCTTCACAGCCGTGAATGCCATGATGCTCGGCGGTTTCGTCTTCATGGTCGCCGCATTCGTGAATGAGTTCTTCGGCACCGGTGAGTTCGGAAACGGATTGATCTTCGCTACGACCGGAACCGGCGCATTCCTGGGAGCGCTGATCGTTGCTTACAGAGGCGGTACCAACTCCGCAGGCAAGGGCCTGATCGTCAGCGACCTGCTGTTCGCAGGATTTGCCGCTCTCTACGCCATCTCAGGCAACACGGGAGTGGCAGCGACGGTCGCTTTCTTCTTCGGACTGGCCAACGCCTATCACGTAGCGCTGGGGATCGCCGCCATACAGACGAATGTGCCAGACAACGTTCGAGGACGTGTCACCGGGGTGTACGAACTGGCCTGGGCAAGCTTTCCGCTTGGCGGACTGGTGGTCGGCTCACTCGCCGAGCTGGTGGGACTGCGGGGCGCGCTTGCGCTTGCAGCAGGTTCAGTGGCTGTACTGGCTCTGGCGGTATTTGCGTTCAGCCCGCGAATGCGAAACCTGAGCTTGACCCCACGAGAAGGGGAGTAGCCGGGCCAACCCACCCTCTGACTCCCTCCCTCAGCAGGGAGGGAGAATGGCTGTCATTCTGAACTTGATCCGGAATCTCCTGGTGGCTGTGCGAAACGGTCAGATCCCTCGGCTTCGCTCGGGATGACAAGAGGCGCGGTCGGGATGACAAATAGACGGCCCACCCTCTGACTCCCTCCCTAGCTCAGGTAGGGAGAGTGTGGTTCCATT
>JANQIZ010000201.1 GCA_028281895.1 Dehalococcoidia bacterium | reverse complement strand
CGCTCTGCTCCGACCTGCTGCCGGAAGGCGTTGAACTGCGCTACCAGGCGGAGAACGGAATTCTCGGTTTCTCGTCGATGCACACCAAGCTGGATGGCGACCCGAGCGTCATGGACGCGGGCGGCAACTTCCCGAAGCTTGTGCCAGGCATGGCGTTCTTCGACTCAGTCGAATCTTTCAACCTGATCCGCGGCGGTCATATCGATGTGACGGTGCTGGGCGCTCTGCAGGTGTCTGGCGACGGCGATCTTGCGAACTGGATGATCCCGAAGCGCGGCATCGGCAGCATCGGCGGCGGGATGGATCTCGCAGCCAACGCGCAGAAGGTGATCGTGGCGATGGAGCACACGACGCGTGACAATAGGCCGAAGATAGTTAACGAATGCGCCTTTCCGCTAACAGCCGAAAAGTGCGTGGATGAGATCGTTACCGATATCGCAGTCATCAAAGTGGAGGACAGCGGCCTGCTGCTGATGGAAGCGGCGCCGGGGTGGTCTGCGGAGGATGTGCAGGCGGTCACTGAGCCTCACCTTGAGGTGAGCGAAAGCTTTTCAGAGATCCGGTCTGGATGAAGCCATGGCTGTGGGCCTCGTCATTCCGGACTTGATCCGGAATCCCCCGGTGACTGCGCGAAACGATCAGACTCCTCGGTTTTGCTCGGGATGACAGACAAGACGTAGATGCTGAATCGAGTTCAGCATGACAAACAGCTAGCGTTAGGATCAGTGCCAGATGCCAGGTGAATCATTCAGCGAATACATCAACTCCCTCTCATACGGATCGCGCACAGACCTGCTCTTCAAGTGGCTGAAGAACGCAGGTGAAGAGTCCGCAGAGCAGTTCATCCAGGAGTTGCTGGCCGAGCTGGGCGAAGTGGTCGACACAGGCGATCTCTCGACGCTCTTCAACATGATCTATGAAGGGCAGCTCGCCGCCTACTCGCCACCTGGCGAAGAGACGCGCTGGCAGTACGACGACGCGCCATTCGCAAAGCTCTCTAAGCCTCTTTCCGAGATGCGAGTCGGCCTGCTCACATCGAGCGGACACCATGTTCTTGGCGAGCCGCACGCGCCGCCTGAGCTCAACGACTACACGCAGGAAGAGGCGACAGAGCACATCGGCGAATATGGCCGTGCAAAGCCTTTCCTCTCAGCGGTCCCGACAGACGCGCCGCAGGAAAAGCTCGGCGTTCACCAGCCCGGCTACGACATTCGTGCCGCGCTGAAAGACCGCAACACGGTCATGCCCATCGATCGCATGAACGAGCTTGAGACCGAGGGCGTTATCGGCGAATTCGCGCAGACTGCGTACTCGTTCATCGGCCTCACGTCCCAGATCCGCCTGACCAAAGAGGACGCGCCCGCGTGGGCCGAGCGCGTGAGGGATGAAGGCTGGGAGGCTGCCGTTCTGGTGCCCGTCTGACCGGTCTGCCACGTGTCCGTCGGGCACGTCAGCAGGGCGTTCGAGTCAACAGGCATCCCGACAGTGATAGTGATGTCGAACGTCTTCCGCGGCAGAGTGACCGTGATGAAGCCTGCCCGAACGGTCTTCACGCAGCACATCATGGGCCGTCCGGTGGGCGCGCCATGGGACGCGGAGCGCCAGACTCACGTGCTCCGCGAAGCGCTAAAGATGCTCGAACAGGCCACCGAGCCACAGACGAGCATCGTCCTGCCGGAGAGATACAGAGTGGCGGGAAGATGACACCTGCTCCGGCGTAATCAGGCGATCAACTAGCATCGGAATGGCCTAACTGCTCTCACTTGTCATCCTGAGCGAAGCGAAGGATCTGACCAATGCCGCATCGCTACCTTGATCGTCGCCAGAACTGTGTGTACATCCTCTCCAGCCGCCGCCGAGTTCTGTACGTTGGTGTAACCAGCAATCTCGCCGCCCGTCTGAGGCAGCACAGGAGCGGGAATGTTCCGGGATTCGCGAAGCGCTACAACGTGAATCAGCTCGTGTTTGCCGAAGCCAGCCCTTACATTGAGGACGCCATCGCCCGAGAAAAAGAGATCAAAGGCTGGAAGCGTGAGAAGAAGATCGCGCTTATCCTTGAACTCAACCCCGAATGGAAAGATCTGGCTGAGGAGTGGGAGCTGGCCGGATCATGACTCGTCAGATCCTTCGCTTCGCTCAGGATGACACGTCTGGCAGCTCTGGATGAACGTTAGCGACCATGTTTGATTCACTTACTGATCGGCTCAACGGCGTATTTGGCAAGCTGACTTCGCGCGGGCGCCTGTCCGAGAAAGACATCGACGCCGCGCTGCGTGAAGTCCGCATGGCGCTGCTTGAGGCAGACGTTGACTTCAAGGTCGCGCGGGAATTCATCAAGAACGTCAAGGAGAAGGCCGCCACTGAAGAGGTCTTCTCCTCGCTCACGCCCGGCCAGACCGTAATCAAGATCGTCCAGGAAGAGCTCGTAGGCATTCTCGGCGGTGAACACGTCGGCCTTGAGCGAGGTGAGCGTCCGCCGACAGTCATCCTTCTCGTCGGCCTGCAGGGAGCAGGTAAGACCACAGCCGCGGCCAAGCTCGCTCTCAAGCTCAAGAAAGAGGAGCAATCGGTCATGCTCGCCGCCTGTGACCTGCAGCGGCCCGCGGCCATCGACCAGCTCAAGACGCTCGGCAAGCAGAACGGCATCGAGGTCTACTCGGAAGATCCCATCTCAAGCACTCCTGTCGATGTTGCGAAGAACGCCGTCAAGAAGGCCGCTCACAACAACATCTTCTATTTGATCCTCGACACCGCCGGCCGCCTTGCTATTGACGACGATCTGATGGCTGAGCTGGAAGAGATACGGGACGCTACTGACCCTGTTGAGACGCTGCTCGTTGTCGATGCCATGACTGGTCAGGACGCTGTGCAGTCTGGCTCGGCGTTCAATGAGCGCATCGGTATCACCGGCATGATCATGACGAAGATGGACGGCGATGCCCGCGGCGGCGCGGCACTGTCGATGCGGTCCGTCACCGGCGTTCCAGTGAAGTTCATGGGTGTTGGTGAACGTGCCGACGCGCTGGAGGACTACTACCCGGATAGGCTTGCTTCCCGAATCCTGGGCATGGGCGATGTCGAGACTCTGATCGAGAAGGCGCAGGAGCAGTTCGATGAGAACCAGGCGCTTGAGCTCGAGCAGAAGATGCGCAAGTCGCAGTTCGATATGAACGACATGCTCCAGCAGTTCCAGACATTGAAGAACATGGGCCCGCTCGACGGGATTCTCGGCATGATCCCTGGCATGGGGTCGCTCAAGGGCCAATTGGAAAACGTGGACGAGCGGAAGATGGCCCAGGTGGAGGCGATCATCCTTTCGATGACGCCGTGGGAGCGATCAAACCCGCAGCAGATCAATGGCTCGCGCCGCAAGCGGATCGCAGACGGCTCTGGCACTTCGCCGACGCAGGTGAATCAGCTTCTGAACCAGCATCGGCAAATGCAGAAGATGATGTCTCGCTTCTTCAAGGGCGGCAAGAAGCGTGCGCTGATGGGCATGTTCGGCCGCAGCTAGGGTGCATGCGCCGTCCGTGTCGAGTGAGCGCGCGCTCCGCGCGTCTCTCTGTCCACGCAATCAACTAAGGCGAACGGGTTCATTCAGATGCCCATCGATCCACAGATCCTGCAGCACAACAGAGGTCAACTCCAAAGACTGGAACGCCTCGTCGCGTCCAACCCAGACTACACAGCCGACCTGGGCGGCGGCTGGACCGTAGCTGTCGCCTTCGCTCACCTAGCGTTCTGGGATTACCGGCAGGCCGAACTGATCAGGAATTGGTCAGCCCCGGAATCTGTGCCGAGCGCTCACACCGACGATCAGCTGAACCCGGTGCTTGAGCGCTTCTGGCAACAGATGCCACATGAGCAGTGCGGAGCGATGGCAGTGGAAGCGGCTCGGCAGATCACCGAGCTGGTCGAGCAACTCGACTCTCGTACCGCCGACGCGATCGCCGCTGCTGGCGACGGCTACATGCTTGCCAGAGGCCGCCACCGTGAAGAGCACATCGACCAGATTGAGCGAGGCCTTTCGCTGTCTGTTGAATCGGGATGAGCATCCCATCGAGCAGGCCTCGGCAAGCCGATCGTGAACCGTTGAATAACGCAGTCAGGCGTCGACCTTGAACGACTGGATAGCACCGGCTCTTCTGAGTCCGTTCGTTTTCTCGATCGTCACGCTGGTCGATAAGCGGATACTGTCCGAATTCCGTCTCCCGCTGCCCAGCTTCAATCTCTTTGTCGGCGGAAGCCAGGGACTGATCGGCACTGTGGTCCTGGTCGCCGCTCCCGGTGAAGGCCTGGACCTGGTGGCGGTCCTCTCTGCGCTCGGAATCGGAGTCTCGCAGGGCTGCGGATTGGTCATCATGTTCTGGATGCTCAAGCGAGAAGACCCGTCACGTGTGATCCCTGCGATGCAGACCAGCCCGATCTTCGTAGCACTGCTCGCATGGCCCATCTTCGGAGAGAATCTCAGCGCTTTTCAGTGGCTCGCAGTAGTGCTGGCAGTCAGCGGAGGGACGCTGGCTTCGTTCGGCAGGCGCAGCGGAGACAGTTCATATGGATTCAGGCCTGTGTACCTGCTCTTGCTGGTCAGCGCTTTGCTCATTGCCGGCTCTCAACTGCTGACCAAATCCATAACCGATGACCTGGCGACTCACCAGATCGTGGGCTTCCGAGGCATTGGACTGTTCACGGTGATGTGGCTCATCTTTGCCCGCCCGAAGGCGCTCGCAGATCTTGGCCGCTTCCTCGCGCAACCTCGAAGGGCACCGTGGCTGGTGGTGTCCGAAGGGGCAATGCCATTTGCAGGACACCTGCTTATCACATCGGCGATTGCGAGAGGGCCAGTCGGACTGGTTGCTGCGCTGAACGGCTCACGGCCAATCTTCGTGTTTGGACTTAGCTACTTTGGATCGAAGCTGGCTCCGAAGTATGTGTTTGAGACGTTCACCGGTCGCGACCTCGCGCTCAAGCTGGCCTCAGCTCTGCTTGTGTTCACGGCGATAGCGCTCGTATCGGTGACCTGAGTTCGCCTCACGCGGAAGCCAGTGCTGCGTGTGCAGCTGCCAGTCTCGCAACAGGGATTCTGAACGGCGAGCAGCTTACGTAGGAGACTCCCGCCCGGTAGGCGATGCCTATCGACTCCGGGTTGCCGCCGTGTTCGCCACAGACGCCGACAGCGAGATCGGGTTTCACTTCCCGCCCCCAGCGAATCGCCATCTCCATAAGTCTCGCCACGCCCATCTCGTCAAGGATCGTGAACGGGTTGTGCTGCAGCAACTCCTGGTCGAGATACGTGTTCAGGAACTTCTTCTCCGCGTCCTCTCGGCTGAACGAGAACACGGCCTGTGTCAGATCGTTCGTGCCGAAAGAGAAGAAATCGGTCTGCTCAGCCAGCCTGTCGGCGCGCATGCACGCCCGCACAGTCTCGATCATCACGCCCACCTGCAGGCCTGCGTGATCGATGTGTTCCTTGACGACAATTGCCTCGCGCTGGCTCATAACCTGCGGGATCATCAGCCTCACATCAGCAGGAACCTCTGCGCGAGCCTGCTGAATAGCGTTCACCTGCATCTTGTACAGATCAGGCTGCGAGATCCCGAGCCGTACGCCGCGGTGCCCCATCATCGGGTTCACCTCGGCCATCTCTATTCGCCGGCTCTGCACGCGTTCATCGTCGCGGCCATAGTCTTCTGGCAGGAACTCGTGCAACGGCATATCGAGCAACCGCACGATCAAAGGGATGCCACCGAGTTCCTTGAAGATCTCGATGAAATCCTCCCGCTGCCTGTCCTGCAACCTGGCCACGAACTCTCTGCGCTGCGATGGCTCCTCGGCAAGGATGTACCTGCGGATCAGGTCGAGCGATTCCGGCTCGTTGAACATGCGCTCGGTGCGGAGGAGGCCGATGCCCTGCGCGCCGAACCTGCGAGCGGTCGCCACCATTTCAGGCGTGTCTGCGTTCGCCCAGACGCCGAGGCCTGTCATCGAATCCGCCCAGTCCAGCAACTGAGAAAGCTCCTCAGAGCCCTCGCTT
>JANQIZ010000348.1 GCA_028281895.1 Dehalococcoidia bacterium | reverse complement strand
TCCTCATGGCCCGCCGAGAGCAGCAGGGACAGGACGTCGCAGCCGCTATCCGGGCAGAGGGCGGTGAAGCCACCTTCATCTGCTGCGATGTCACAGACGAAGAATCGGTGAACGCGGCGGCAGAGGAGGCAGCCAGCGTATACGGCACGGTCGATGTGCTGTTCAACAACGCAGGCGGCGGAGCGCCTGGCAACTTCCCTGACGAAACCACTGAGGACTTCCAGCGCGTCCTCAACGTCAACCTAGTTGGCACAATGATGATGAGCCGGGCCTGCTGGCCGCATCTCGTCAAGGCCGGTGGCGGCTCGGTCATCAACATGTCGTCACTCGCCGCGCAGCGCGGCATGAGCTCGAGAATGCAGGACGAGTTCGGCGCGACATCGGCCTCGTACTGGGCCGCCAAGGCGGGAGTGGACGCGCTGACTCGCTATATGGCCGGTGTCGGGGGTCGGCACAACATCAGGGTGAACGGCGTCCGGCCTGGACAGATCATGACGCCGGGCGCAACTCGTGGAACAATCAACGATCCGGACGGTGGCCATCATGCCTTCGAGAAGCTGTTCAACCTGGTGCAGGCGGTGGAAGGGCCCGGCTATCCGCTGGACGTCGCCAATCTTGTGCTGTTCCTGGCATCAGACGAGTCCCGCTTCATCTCAGCCGAGACGATCAACGTAGACGGCGGCTGCGCGAGCAAGGGGTGATGGGACGAGAATTCCATTCAGGTGGATGGACGCTACTAGGGATGTTGCGGAGCTTTTCGCGCACCGCAGTCAAACCCACTCTATTTGTAGTATCAACCAATGGTTCTCTTTCCTGTCCTATTCATATTGGCTGGACTGCCATTGGTGATCTATTCCCGGAAGATTTCTGAGTTCGTCGACTGGGTATCCCAAGGGTCTGGGACTTATAAGCGGGCCCCTGTTCACTGGCTGGCGAAAATCCTTGGCATCTGTTGGATCTACATCGGTCTCGCACTGCTGTTCGACCTGCCGCTTCCCTGACCATTCACTTCGCTAATTACTTTCTAAGCCGTTCTGTCGTCGGTTGCTAGACTCGCCTCATGCCAGTCCGACATTGTCCCGCTTGCGATGCACCACTGAGTGCCACCGCCCGTTTTTGCTTCTGGTGCGGGACTCGAGCGATGCGCAGCACACAAACTCGCTCATCTCTGTTGCGGCTATCTCGGTGCACAGCTGCAGCATTAGGTGTTGTGGTGGCGTTGGTTCTGCTCCTACTCAGCCTGTTCGTCCTCGGGAGACTCCTTGGCGGCGATGCGCCTAAGGGTCAGTTCCTGGCTTCGATCTTTGTGGTCGTTGGCCCTTTAGTAGCAATATCGGGTGGAGCAATCGGCCGAAGATTGCATTTCAGATTTGAACGGCAATACAGGCAACGACGTTAAGGGGGTGACGATCTATGTGGATCTGTCGTTCCTGGCATCAGACGAGTCCCGCTTCATCTCAGCCGAGACGATCAATGTAGACGGCGGCTGCGCCAGCAAGGGGTAGCGAAATCAGATCATGCTCAAGGGATCGGACGTCATGTGCTCGACCAGCGCTTAAGGCAAACAACGTGTCTGAATCCCTGGTCCCAGTCTTTTTCTGATGGAACGAATCCATCACCTGTGCCGCACATGTTTCTTAGTCCGCCCAAGAGGTTGGAGGATCCCGGGTAGGTGCTGGCAGTAAGTGCTAAGCGCTTCGATACCTTGAACTCGTAGTACTCACTACCGCAACTGACCACCTGAATGGCATTGATGGTGGAGCCATGTTTAGCTGGGCCGATATTGACACAATCGCCTGTCTTGAGCTGATCGATTGGTGTGCTGCCTCTGATGCGCCTGTCGACTGAGCCTTCGTACTCTCCGGAAGAAAACGCACCGGGCACGTTGTAGGACGCTCCAGGAGCTCTGTCATTCGCAGAGTCTCCATCACCGGAATCTCCACTGAGCATTCCACCACACGCGGTCGCAAAGATCGCGATCAGCACAGGCAATCCGACCAGGAAGAACTTTGCCGACTTCGGCATGACGCTACTCACTCCGGGAACTGAGTCGTTGCTATAGCTTCACCCTACTGATGCGAACACGCTGCTCTGCTGAGCGTTACGCTGCACGTGGGTTTGCCTTCTGTTTTCCTTCCTGTTGCGCCGGGTTGGACGAGACGCCCTGCAGGTATCAAAGGACTGTCCTCCGCATTTACGAAGACATCCTCCAGGCATCGATTCACCTGCCCGCATCCCCGCTTGTGATAAAGTGCACACACCGTTTAACTGCCCGCGAACGCAAGACGAGGGACGCTCTGCTTCACGGCTGATCGATAGTCCAAAATGAGCTCCATCCTCAAGGCGTCCAACCTGCTCCTGATCATCTCCGCGTCACTCATGGCGCTCACCCTGTGGATGATCTTCTTCTGGGTTCCCACCGAATCCAACCAGGGCAACATCCAGCGCATCCTCTACATCCACGTGCCAGTGGCATGGGCGTCGATGCTCGCCATCATCGTCGTGGCTGTAGCCTCATTCGCATACCTGCGAACCAAGAACGAGATGTGGGACAGGCTCGCCGTCGCCACCGCCGAAACCGGAGTTGTGTTCGGCGCGCTGATGCTCATCACGGGCATGATCTGGGCCCGGCCCGTCTGGGGAGTCTGGTGGACAGGCGAGGCGAAGCTCACAACCGCGCTCATCCTCTTCTTCATCTACATCGCCTACCTCATGTTCCGGGCCTACTTTCCGCCCGGAGCACAGCGGCAGCGCCTGGCGCCCATGGGCCCGTTGATGGCGGCCAGGCGCTGCCGCTGTGAAGTC
>JANQIZ010000305.1 GCA_028281895.1 Dehalococcoidia bacterium | reverse complement strand
CGCTGCCGCGAATGTCTCCGCCGCCGTGGATCGCCAGCCTGGCGCTTCCAGCGTCGAACTCCACCCAGTTCTGGTCTTCCAGCGATGCGTCCGCCGCGGGATAGATCACTTTGAGTCCCACCACGTCCCGGTAAAACTCGGCCATCTTCTGCACATCCCATGCCGTGAGGATCACCTGGTACAGGTCTGCCATTTCACACTCCAAGTCGTTTCAGGTTTTTATATCTATCCACGCGTGGCCATGGAGCGAATGCTAGTAGGCGCAGACGGAGTTCGCTGCGATTTGTTTTCACCTAAAACATGCAGGGAACCATAGATCTTACTCAGCTGGCGCGATACTTGCAGGCATGTGGAAATCGCTCTGGTCGAACTGGTTTGTGCAATTTTGGTGGCAGAACGCCAAGTTCAGTGCCTTGCCGTTCGACAGGAGCGACCAAATGAGTGTCGCTATTGCAGGGCTGGTTGCTCTCGTATTCTGGATACTCTCAGCCGTTGGCATTAAGACGATTACGGACGACTGGGACTTCGGCCAATCAATTGCTGCTGCGATGGGCCTTTGGCTGCTTGTGCTGTTGCTGTTCGTTACCCCGGCCCGACTGTGGCACCAGCAAAGCAAACTGCTCGCCAAGTACGAACAGAGTGGCCTCTTGGTCGAGTTTCGCGCCGCTCAGCTCTATACATTACCGCCAGAGCCCAAGTTCAACGGTCGCTTGACGACGTTGGAATTGGTGATTACGAACACCGACGACGACCCCGTTTCAATCAAGAACTACTGGTTGGAGGTTCACGGGAAATCCGAAGAATTGCTACCTGAATCGGGCATCCTGCGGGGCCACTCGGTCAAGCGAGAGGTAGTCGAAAAGTTAGGCTTCCCTGTCGAACCGGATCGGGTGTTCGACGTAGGCCCGTTTAGGCTGCAAGGGCACGAATCAGTGTTGAAGCGATTTGCCTTCTTCAATGGTGTAATACCCGAATCTGGCATGAAGGAAGCGATAGTCGTGCTGATCGATAGCCGCGGCCGTAGGTCGATGATCGCGGTCGTGTCCGAAGGGAAGCCACTGTTTAGCAAATTGGTCGAATCTCTGTATGCCTAGCTAACAAGAACCTTGTACTGATCGGATTCGCCCCAAGAAGCTGCCGCAGGGCATCTCGAAAGATAAACGGGTTGTCCCTGTTGCCGAACCTGAACTCGGATTCGTCCAAGCGCCACCCAGCACAGCACCGCAGCCTAGTGGCCGTCTTTGACTGACTCCAGCGGGTTGATGGTCACTCGGCTCATCATCACGTCGCCAGTATTGGTGAACTGATGCCTTGCGCCGCCCGGCACCAGAACCGCGTCGCCAGCTCGGATCAGATACTGCTCGTCCTCGACAGTCAGCACGCCAGCGCCCTCGGTGATGTACGCCATGTGCTCCCACGGGTGAACGTGGTCCGGGCTCGACTCGCCAGGCTTATGTCGAACCATCAGGAGCACCGACGTGGCGCTACCGTGCTCAGGCCCCAGGACAGGATTGGACTGGCCTTCAACATTACGAATGACTGGCTTCAATTTGTTGTTGTCCTTTGACGTTTAGAATTCAGGCCTTCGTGACTGGAATCACGTCCCCCGCATCGGGATTACCGGCCACGACGACGTTCCGCAGAGGCTCGGAGAAGCCCGGTGATGAGACCTCGATCATATCGCCGTGCTGGAACTTCCAGTCTCTTGTGCTGAACGATAGCTGGCTGGTCCCGAAGAAGTGGACATGGGCATCGCCGGGCACCCTGTGCTGCGGATACTTGAAGTGGTGGTCTTCGCAGTTCGCCAGCGTGTGGCTCATGTACTCCTCGCCCGTGTAGAGCGGACCAGACTCGTAGATCTTCCTGCCGCTGCGGCTGACGACGCAGCTTAGCTCCAGCTTCTTGAAGTCGAAGTCGGTCACCAGCTCAGGCCCGACAGCGCACTCCCGCAGCTTTGACGGGGCAAGGTAGAGGTAGTTGATTCGCTCGGTCGCATGGTCCGACCACTCGTTGCCGAGCGCAAAGCCCAGTCTGCGAGGCTTGCCATCGGGGTCGATCACGTAGCAGGCGGCGAGCTCTGGCTCTTCCCCGCCATCAAGGGCGAAGGCTGGAAGCTCCAGCGTCTCACCAGATCCCTTGATCGCGGTTCCATTGCCCTTGTAGAACCACTCCGGCGAAACTCCGCGCTCGCCCCAGCCTGGCTTGCCGCCTTCGAGTCCCATCTGGAACATCTTCGCTGAATCGCTTTGTGGTTCAGCAGACTCCTCGGCGTTTGACGAGTGCATCTGGTCGCGAGACTTCATGGAGCCCGTGTGAGTCAGCCCGGTGCCAGAGACCAGAATCCGGTGCGGATCTTTATGTGCGACGGGTGATATGAGGTACGGAGAGTCGCCACCCGGCTTTGTGGCAAGAAGCCTGGAGTACGGGGTGGTAACCGCGTTCATTGCTGCTGAGCCCAGCACCTGTTCGAAAGACCTGCCAGAAGCGAATCCTCTTTCAGCGACGTCATAAATGCTGCGGATCTCAGAGGCTACTGAGGTGATGTCGGCTACGGTGTCGCCGTTGACGACCCCGACTCTTCGACCGTAATTCGGGATCACGAACTGAATAACTCTCACTGCGCCTCCTGTCGCCTGTCTGGCCTGATTCTGAGCAGAGCTAGAATACCGGCTGCTCTGCGCGAACCAAAATCGAACTGGAGTTTTACTTGAAGATCACGGCAGTTGAAGCCGCTGTGCTGGTCTGGCCGCCAATGGATCCGCCGTTCTGGATGTCGCTGTTGCCTGTGAACAGACCGCACGAGCTTGTAGTTCGCGTGCAGACGGATGAGGGGATAACCGGGATCGGCCACAGTGATCAGGCGGGAAGCATCTTCAGAATTGGCGCGCACGGCGAGCCTCGGCTGGCCAATGCGGCTCGGATCATTCCGGATGTTATCGAGCCACTTCTCGCGAGCGAGGATCCTCTAGAAGTCGAGTGGCACTGGCAACGGATCTTTGGGCTGACGTACCGCCATCACTGGAACGCCGAGGGTTGGAGCAGGTCGTCGATGCTATCGGCTCTGGCTGCGGTCGACATGGCGCTCTGGGATATCAGGGCAAAGGCAGCTGGCCTTCCCGTCTATCAGCTTCTCGGTGGCACCGACCCGAAGGTTCCGATGTACGTCGCCGGTGGCTACTACAGGGAAGGAAAGGGCATTGATGAGCTTGTGGCCGAGTGTCGGCAGTACAGAGAGCACGGCTACAGCGCGCTGAAGGTCAGGATAGGCGGGATGTCGCTTGATGAAGATGTCGAGCGAGTGCGGGCGATCCGTGATGCTGTCGGCCCCGATATGAAGCTCATGCTCGACGCCAATGAAGCCTACGATTCTGAGATGGCGATCAGGGCATCCGAACTGTACAGAGACTCGGATATCTACTGGTTCGAGGAGCCCGTCGCCTGGTACGAAGGCAACGCCGGAATGAAGCGGGTCGCCGATGCGATCGATATCCCTGTAGCCGGTGGCGAACAGGCCGCCACGCACTGGGAGGCAGAGGAGATGGCACGCACCGCCGGGATCTCGTTTATGGAGTTCGACTGTATGCGAACCGGCGGCCCTACGGAGTGGCTGCGAGTGTCTGAAGCTTGCAAACGCCTCGGCGTTGAGATGGCGCCGCATCATGGCGCTCACATTCATGCACACCTTGTCTCTGCTGCCAGCAACGGAGCCATCATCGAAGCGTTCCCGGACCCGGCGATGTACTCGTCGGAAGACCAGCTCGAACATGTGCGCTGGGACCGGAAGCGGGAGCTGTTTTCGAATCATCCAGAGGTTCGCGACGGATTCATGTGGCTCTCCGAAGAACCTGGCTGGGGGATCGAGCTGGATGAGGACGTGATGGGGCGTCTGGAGGTCACAGAGTGAGGATTCACCCGGGCTTCTATCGATGGCTGCGATGAGGCTTTCAGAAGACGCGGCTCGACAGGATGCGCGGCCATCCAGGCAGAGCAACCGGTTGCAGGGAGCATCTACCTATCGCGGTCCTGCTCTGGTTGCCGTCGCGACGTTCCTTTTCTGGAGCTCCCTCTACCTCTATGTGCCGATACTGCCACTGCACGCAGAGCACCTTGGCTCAAGTCTGCAGATGGTCGGCGCGGTCATCGCCGCGTATGCGATAGGCCAGGTTGTTCTTCGCATCCCGCTCGGCATCGGAGCGGATATCTACGGCCGGAAGCCGTTCGCTGTGCTCTCGCTGGCGCTGGCATCGGCAGGCGCAGCGTGGCTCGGACTGGCCAGCAGTCCCGGAGAGCTCTTCGCAGCCCGAACGCTGACAGGCTTTGCCGCCGCTGGCTGGGTGGTGATAAGCGTGCTCTTCGCCTCCTACTACCGGCGCGACTCGAGCGCGGTCGCCATGTCGATCATCATGGCCGTCAATACCTCTTCGCTGCTCGTATCGACCTTCGTTGGAGGAATCCTCGCCGACTGGCTTGGAAACGTGAAGGTGTTCTATTCAGCGGCAGGGCTTGGCGCAGCTGGGGCGATCATCATGCTTGCTGTGCGGGAGCAGAAGCTGGAGCGAGTCTCAAGCTTCTCGTTTGGCACGCTCACAGGAGTGCTTCGACGACCACTGCTGCTGCAGGTTTCGGCCGTGGCGATCACGCTGCAGTTCGTCACATTTGGAGTCAACTTCGGGTTCCTGCCGGTTCTCGCTGAGCGAATCGGAGCCAGCAAGGCAGAGGTTGGCTACATCACGACTGCGGGACTTGCCGCTGCCGTTTTCGGAACCGTGATCACGGCATGGATGATCGCGCGCTTCGGAACCATGGGAGTGGTGATCGTCGGATCGTTCGCATCGCTTGTCGGCGTGGTGCTAATGCCGGTTGCCGACGATCTCGTCTTTCTCGGCGCCTTGCAGGCGGTGAACGGCCTTGGACGCGGACTGCTGAACACCGTGCTCATCAGCCTGGCTCTCAGGTCTGCGGATAGCGAAGACCGTGCCACAGCGATGGGCTCCTACCAGGCGCTGTATGCGATCGGTATGCTGGCAGGACCAGCCGTGTCTGGTGTGGTTGCCGACGCTGTTGGCATCGATGCCGTCTTCTGGGTCTCAGCCGCGGTCACTGTAGTCGGCGTGCTGCTTGCACTGCCCGGGCCACTGAGACGTGCCTGATCAGCGCTGGAAAATCTCGAAGTAGAGATCGAAGAAGCGATCGGCGTCCACTCCGAAGCCAACCTCCAAGGGACCGTCCGGCGCCGGTTGCCACGACGTAAGCCCTTCTTCGCCGCCACTTGATGTCTGGACCGATGCCGACCCGCTCACGTATTCGCACAGGCCTGGATTGAACGCGGCCACCGTTGCCAGAGGGTCGTGGAAGGTGATCAGTGGCCGGCGACTGAACCACTCCTCGGCCATGTCCAGCACAGGCTCAAGCAGTGGAGCGTCGAAACGCCTGCGCACCTCGTCCGCCTCCATCTGGACCTGTGTCGTCACATCCAGGCCATGCACGAGTGTGCGGTTGGTCTTCGTGCTCAGCACAGTCTGCGCTGCATGCGGATCGCAGTAGACATTCCACTCGGCGGCGCGCTGGCCGATCTGCTCAGGGCCGAACCTGCCGCACATGAGCACCAGCTGCTTCAGCTTGCCAGCCGCTTCCGGATGTCGCTCGAAAAGCCTCGCCACATTGGTCATGGGACCGACCGCAAGCAAGGTGATCTCTCCCGGATTGCTGTCGATTACGTCCGCCATGAACTCGACAGCATCTGTGTGCGTAGATGGTTCGCTGTGCTCCCATCGCTCAAGCGACGATGCCTGCTGTGCCACAGGCTGTCGAGCCTCGACCTGCAACGGCTCCGCAGCGCCGGTCACGATGGGAACCTCTTTGCCAGCAACCCTGCACATCGCGCTTGCGAGCCGGGCACGGATGTCCGGCTGGCCCGACACGGTCGTGATCCCCGCCAGCTCGCAATCGGGGTTGGCCAGCAGCCACGCAAGAGCCACCGCGTCATCTATGTCCGAACCGATGTCGGTATCGAACAGGATCTTCTCAGGCATCTGAAGTTTCCTGGCAGGCTGTGCTCGCCGTGCTCTAGCTGGCGATCATCGACTTGTCGATCTCTACTCCGAGTCCCGGTCCCTGTGGAAGCTCCATCCAGCCATCATTCACCTCGGGGAAGTTGGCCATCATCGCGAACTTGTGGCGGAAGTCGGCGATCGGCGGCTCGTGCAGCAGCTCTAGGTATGGCGCGTTCGGCCATGAAGCGACCAGGTGCAGGTGCGCGATGACGCCGATGTTGCCGCCGCCGTGGTGAGGCACGATCTGCTTGCCCCACAACTCGGCCAGAACGCCAACTTTGCGCAACGCTGTGATGCCGTCCATCACCATGCTCTCAGGCTGCAGCAGGTCATAGACGCCGTTCGTGACCATCTCGACGAACTCGTGCAGGCCGGGGTTGTTCTCTCCGCCTGCGATGCGCATCTCTACCTTCTGGCACATCTCCGCGATCTTGTCGAACTGGTATCTGGGGAGCGGCTCTTCCAGCCAGTACGCGCCCATGTCGTCAAGCTCGATGGCGGTCTCCATCGCCCGCCTGAAATCCCAGACAGGTCCCGGCTGCCAGGTTCCGCTTGACTGCGCCTGGTTGGCATCGACCATCACGTCCATGCAGTCACCGACTGCGTCCATCACCAGCTCGACGGTTCGAAGGTCATCCGCCATGGAGTCGTGGTGGATTCGGAGCTTGATTGCCTTCCATCCCTCATCGGCACGTGCAGAGGCGAACTCGGCGCGCTCCTCGGGAGTCGAGAGGACGATGGTGCTGGCGTAAGGGCGCATGCGGTCGTCGCCACCGCCCCACAGCTTGTAAAGAGGCTGCTCACACGCCTTGCCGATCAGGTCCCAGAGAGCGATGTCAATTCCGGCTGTGCCGTCGTACGGAGTGCCGCGAACGTAGTAGCGGAGGGCGTGCGCGTGTTGCTCGACATCGAAAGGGTCTTTGCCAACGAGATACTCTCGAACGGCAGGTATGTAGCTGTTGCTGACCGCTGGGCCAATGCCGACAAGTCCCTGGTCCGTGTGGATCTCAACGAACGATCCACCGCCGACCTCGATCTTCATCGCGCGATCAGGGCTCCATGCCGGCGTGACTTCGCCGACTTCTTCTACGACCCGTAGT
>JANQIZ010000295.1 GCA_028281895.1 Dehalococcoidia bacterium | reverse complement strand
TTAACACCATCGCAGCAGGATTCGAGGGTGGCGAGCGGACTTCGATCATCATCGGCTCGGACGGCCTGCCATTCATTGTTTACTCGAACCTTGATCAGCGCCTGCTGTTCACCGCTCACTGTGAGGACCCGGCATGCGAGACGGTTACGACGACGCAGCTTGATCCCGAGCAGGTGACCGGCTCGCACAACTCGGTTGCACTTGGCTCTGATGGCCTTCCGATCATCGCCTACGCGGACCTTTCGAAGCAGGACCTGAAGATCGCTCACTGCGACAACGTGGCCTGCACGCAGTCGACGATCACGCCTATCGATGGGACCGGTTTCGTTGGCAACCACAACTCGATCGCCATCATGGGCGACGGCTTCGCATCGATCGCCTACTACGACCAGACCAACAAGAAGCTCAAGTACGCGCACTGCAACTCGCTGCTCTGCACCAACCCGTCGCTGACGACAGTGGACTCGATAGCCAACCGCGGCCAGTACACGTCGCTCGCTATGGGCTCGGACGGCCTGCCATTCATCGCCTACTGGGACTCCCTGGTGAACGACCTGATGGTGGCGCACTGTGAGGACATCGAGTGCAACTCATCAGTGGTGAGTCTGGCGGTGGCTGCGGATCAGACCGGTCAGTACACAGATGTTCTGATCGGCGCTAACGGCCTTCCGATGATCTTCTATCGCAACGGCACGACGACCGCTACGGACGTCGCTGTGTGCGATTCAGTGAAGTGCAACAACGCACCGACCATCAACACGGTGATCAAGGATGGAAGCACCTACGGCAGGTGGAACTCGGCGGAGCTGGGACCGAACGGCTTCCCGATGGTCGTGCTCGAAGACCAGTCGAACGGCGACATCATCTTCGCGTACTGCTCCGACTTCACCTGCACATCAGCGGTCACCACAAAGCTTGCAGCATCGGCGGTTTCGCAGCGCATGGACCTTGCGCTCGATCCCAACGGCAACCCTGTGATCGCATACCACGAGCTGGACACCAGGCAGATCAGGGTTCTGACCTGCTCAAACGAGTTCTGCGTGCCCTACTTCTCAAGATCGTAAGCTCCCGCGCAGCAGAGGGGAACAGAGGGCCGGTGGAACAAGCTCCACCGGCCCTTTTTGTTTCTGTGTCGCCCTGCCTTGTTTCCAGTTGTGCTGTACCCGATGACCTTGATGAGCGCTATAGCTCCCAGCTGTGTTCGACGGTTGCGAGCGTGTGCTTGACTTCGGCGACGTGCTCGAACAACGGCTCGAAGACCTGGTCATGGATGGGACGTGCGACCCATTCGAGACGCTTCTCTTCCGATTCCCAGTACGAGACGATCTCGAAGGTGTGCGACGGCTTCATGCCTGAGAGTGCGTCAAGCGCTTCGTCTGAAAAAGGCTTGAGCAGAGCCGCGTGGAGGAAGCCCGGCTGCTCTGACATAGCGGCGATCCAGCTGTCGCGGATGCCGTCCTCCAGCTGAACTTCGTGCCCCGATTTGGCTGTCATGTAGACGTGGAGTGTGATCATCTTGAGTCCTCGTGTTTCGTTTTCCTCTCAGAGATTCGTGGCGTGCGGGAGAAGATACACCCGGCGAACAGGCCTGTCTGCGAACCGCATTTGGCGGACAACGAGCACTCTCCGCGCATCTAGCGGTGTTACTCTCAATTGAGTGGAACTGAAACCAGTCCTGGCAGTTCCTCGTCCGATCCCCCAGGCCGACCACCATTCGAACGACTTCTCGATCCGGGAGTTCGCGTTCCCGGATCGATTCGCGCGATGCGACATCAGTAACAGAAGACCTATGAACAAGCTCTCTCGCGAAGACAGGCGCAACATCGCCATCATCGCTCATGTTGACCACGGCAAGACGACCCTCGTCGACGCCATGCTTCAGCAGTCTGGCACCTTCCAGGCTCACCAGGAGCCGGTCGATCGCGTCATGGACTCGACTGACCTGGAGCGAGAGAAAGGCATCACGATCCTCGCCAAGAACACGGCTGTCCGGCGCGGCGATATGAAGATCAACATCATCGACACTCCCGGTCACGCTGACTTCGGTGGTGAGGTTGAGCGCGGTCTGACGATGGTCGATGGAGCGCTCCTTTTGGTGGACTCGAGCGAGGGGCCGCTGCCCCAGACTCGTTTCGTGCTGAGAAAGGCGCTGGAGGCGAACCTTTCTGTGATCCTTGTGATCAATAAGATCGACAGGCCGGATGCCAGGATCAGTGAGGTTGTGGACGAGGTGTACGAGCTGTTTCTCGACCTCGATGCGAACGACCAGCAGATCGATTTTCCGATCGTCTACACCAATGCCAAGGCTGGCACAGCGACGCTCGATCCCGACCAGCCAGGAACGGACCTTGCGCCTCTGTTTGACACCATCCTGGATCATGTGCCGGCGCCGGAGTTCGAAGAAGGCCATCCGCTTCAGGCGCTCGTCACGAACCTGGACGCTTCGCCGTATGTGGGTCGCCTTGCCCTCTGCCGCGTTGTGCAGGGCAGCATCAGGCGCGACCAGGTGGTGAGCCACTGCAAACGGGACGGCAGCATCTCGCGAGTGAAGATCACTGAGCTGTACGTCACCGAGGCGCTGGAACGAGTGGACGCCGATGAGGCGGCTGCAGGCGAGATCATCGCTATCGCGGGCCTCCCCGATGTGACCATTGGCGAGACCCTGTCAGATGCCGAAGATCCGCGCCCATTGCCTGTGATGCACATCGATGAGCCAAGCCTCTCCATGACCATAGGCATCAACACCTCGCCGTTCGCCGGACAGGACGGCGAAAAACTGACGGCAAGGCTCGTGAAGAACCGGCTTGAGCAAGAGCTAGTCGGCAACGTCTCGATACGAGTTGAAGATGCTGGACGTCCTGATAGCTGGATCGTGCAGGGGCGCGGAGAGCTGCAGCTGGCGGTTCTCGTGGAGACGATGCGGCGGGAAGGGTTCGAGCTGACTGTCGGCAAGCCAGAGGTCGTCACGCAGACCATCGACGGCAGAATTCATGAGCCGGTTGAGCGCCTGTCGGTTGATGTGCCAGAGACGTACATGGGGGTCGTGACGAGCGCGATGGCTCTGCGTAAAGGCCGAATGGAGCAGATGGTGAACCATGGCGCAGGGCGCATTCGGATGGACTTCATCGTGCCTGCCCGCGGGCTGATCGGATGTCACAACGAGTTCGTCGTCGAGACCCGCGGCACCGGCATCGCGCACCACGTTTACGAGGGCATGGAGCCGTGGTTTGGCGAGATCCAGACCCGGCATACGGGCAGCCTTGTCGCTGATCGGCGGGGAGCGTCGACATCGCATGCGCTGATGAGCCTGCAGGAGCGCGGACAGCTGTTCATCGGGCCGGGAACCGAGGTTTACGAGGGGATGATCATCGGTGAGAACCCGCGCTCAGAGGATATGAACGTGAATCCCACCCGCGGCAAGAAGTTGACCAACATGCGCGCCGCGTCTGCCGACCGCACCGAGCATCTCGATGCCTTTACGAAGCTGTCGCTTGAGCAGTCGCTGGAATTCATCCTCACGGATGAGTGCCTTGAGGTGACTCCAAAGGCGATCAGGCTGCGCAAGGTTGTGTTGAGCCAGCACGAGCGTGGCCGAGTGCAGGGGAATCGACGCAAGCAGGCGTGAGGCCGCACATCGCCTCCAGATCGGCATGCAATTCTTCCACCCTTCTTGCTGACTCAGGTGACCGCCTGCGAGCGCGGGCCGGGGCACGCGGTTCTTATACCCCCTCTCCCAGATTGGGAGAGGGATGGGGTGAGGGTCGTTCAGGCTTGAGTGGACTACTTGATCTCTCAAGCGAATAACCCTCCCTCCCAATATGGGAGGGAGGGTGCACTTCCCTCTCCCTTCAAGGGAGAGGGTCAGGGAGTGGGTGGTTCTGACTCGTCATTCCAGGCTTGATCCGGAATCTCTCGGTGATAGTAGAAGTACGGTGAGATCCCTCGGCTTCGCTCGGGATGACAAATAAGACGGAGATGCTGAATCGAGTTCAGCATGACGAAATCGACCCACCCTCTGACTCCCTCCCTGAA
>JANQIZ010000285.1 GCA_028281895.1 Dehalococcoidia bacterium | reverse complement strand
GGCCGCTGCTATGTTCCAGACTCATCGAGCTCCGGCAACGAGGAGCACGGTGCCCTTGCGCCCGGTGGCGAATGGCCGCTGGCAGGCTCCATCGAGCAGCGCGTGCTCCAGACAGGCTCAGCGGTTTTCACCTCTGCGGCCAGTTCTGAGCGGCTGAGCGTGCCGCCTGCGACGATCTCGCACTGGCGCAGGTCAGGCCTGCAGGCGGTAGTCGCCATTCCGCTCCGCGAGGCAGGCGAAGTGGTCGCCATCATGCTCGCCGGGTTCTCATCGCCGGTACAGGACCCCAAGGAAGTCATCAGACTCCTCGAAAGCATCGCGCCCGCCGTTCACCTTGGCGTTGGACTTTATGCAGGCCCCGGACGGCCAGTCGGAGTGCCGGAGCCGGATGAAACTGACGACGACCCCGGGTTCATCTCACCTGCGCTGCTGCTGGATATGGTTCGCCAGGCCTCTGAATCTCCTGACATCCCAACGCTCCTCGCATCGGTGACTGAGTGGATGCTTGAAGTCATACCCAGCGCACGCGTCACATGGGGCACGGTCAACACGGCATCTGGCACATACCGCCGCCGGTACGTCTACGGGCCAAACGGCGCCGATACAGTGAATGAAAAGCCGATCTCGCTTAACCGCGACGCTCTCGCAACCATAGACGCAGCAGGCATCGGCCTTGCAGAGCCTGGTCATGGTGGGCTGAATCCTGGCGGAATGCGCTGCGCTGTCACGGCACAGGGACGCGCCAGCGCTGTTGTCACGGTTACGCCACACGAAGGCGCGACCTTCGACGCGACGGACCTTTCGCGGTTGCACAGGATCTGCGAGTTCGTGTCAGGTCCGCTGTCACGCCTTCTCGATACCGAGACGGTAAAGGGAGCGAGGGCACGGCGTGAGGCGACATCGACGATTGGCACGCTGGCTGCTGAGTTCACAGATGCGGCACAGGCGTTCAGGTCGCTGAAGGGCCAGCTCACAGAACTCTTCCCGCACGATCGGGCGCTGTTCGTAGAGTTCGAGTCGCTCGAAGGCATCGCAAATATCCAGTACGACTCGATGCTTCTCCCCGGAGAGCCGACTCCAGCGGCGATCACGTTCGATGACCTGCCAACGCGGGAGCTGGCGGAGACCGAGAGCCCGATGTCGGTGGCAGTGCCTGCAGCCAGTGACGCATCGTCCATCTTCGCCGGATACAGCTCACTGCTCTCAATCCCTGCCTGCACCAGCGATGGGCCGATCTGCGCCCTCCTGCTGCTGAGTGAGCGGCCACAGACCATCACAGATGAGCAAATGCAGCTCGCCGCTGAGCTATCGACTCACCTGCGGGGGGCGCTGGCAGGATGGCAGGCGCATCTCGTGACCCGTGACGCGAGGCACCGGCTGAACGATGTTCAGAAGCAGTTGAGCCTCGTTCTGGACAACACACCCGTTGCGGTGCTGACGACCGATGCTGAAGGGATCTGCCAGACAATCGAGGGACACGGCCTCGACACCCTGCATATCAAGCGGGAGCGTGTCCTCAACAGGTCGATACTTGACCGTGCGAGCGGTCTGCCTCAACTGGACGCGGTGATCAAGCAAGCGCTGCGCGGTGAGATGGCGACAACACTCACGAACATCGGTCCGAAGACTGTAGAGATCTGGGCACAGCCGCTCACTGAGACCGATGGCACTGTGAAGGGCGTGGCGCTGGTTGGGTACGACGCCTCGGACCGTGCCAGGAGCAAGGTGGCCATCGCAGAGAAGCGCCAGCTGCAGGAGACGTTGCGCGGCCGCATGGAGATCATCGAGAACGCTTCTCACGATCTTCGCAACCAGCTCCAGAGCATCACGGCATACGCTGAGGTGCTGGCCGCCGGCGCGGGCACAACGCTCAACGAGTCGCAAACTCATGCCCTGGGCGTGATCCTGAACACTGCTGAGAAGCTGGACAAGCTGATTGGCGATCTGCCAGAGCTGGACTACAAGCTCACGCTCTCAGAGGTCGATGTCAACAACATGATGCAGGACATCGTCGATTCACAAGAGCAGATATTCATGGCGGCCGGCCAGTCGCTCTCTATCAACCTGCCTGAGACAACCTACTCGGTTCAGGCCGATCAGCTTCGGATCACGCAGGTGGTGAACAACCTGCTCTCGAACGCTTCGAAGTACTCCCCAGCGGGCGCAAGCGTATGCATCGATGTGCTGGTGGACGGTGACGATCTGAAGATCAGCGTGACAGACGATGGCCCCGGCATTCCTGCCGATCAGCTTGAGCGGGTCTGGGACGTGAGGACTCGCCTGGACAACTCGATCACGAGCAACGTCGAAGGCTCCGGGCTCGGGCTTGCCATTGTCCGCAAGTTCACAGAGATGCACGGCGGCACTGCCAGCATCGAGAGCGAAGAGGGCGTCGGAACGACTGTTACGGTGACTCTGCCCGGACCGAAACATGCCGATGAGGATGACGATAAGGCGGAGTTGGAGGCGCCGGCCCTGAGACTGGTGGATGCTCCGGCTAAGCCGAAGGCCGGTCGAACGAAGCGCCGGCGGCGGTCTGCAGGCGGATAAGACCCTCCAGGTCCACCCTGCTTACAACGCCCACTATCAGGTCTCTAGAAAGCACCAGAGCGTAGTCCAGTCCTTGCGACTCCAGGTTGCTAAGCGTCTCAATCGCATCTGCAGATGCCTGTACGGTGTACACGTGGTGCCTGGCGATCACCGATCCTACCGAAAGGTTGCGCCAGTCCTGCAGTGGGAACCGTCGGGCATCGGCCTCGGTGAAGAACCCGATCGGGACGTCCCGCTCCAGCACCGGAACAACCTGCTGATGCCCCGGCACGATCACTCCTGACATGACATCGGTCACCCTGTCCGTGGCGTTCGACATCGTGGGTGTTTGGTGCACCGCTGGCCTAACAGGGATGAGGGCTGCGCGCTCATTCTGACGTGAGAACTGCAACTGGCTTCGCGCCGACGAGTAGAGGAACAGGCCGATGAACGCCATCCAGATGCCGCCGAGCGTGTCTCCAGCGACGAAGCGCAGGATTCCGAATCCGATCAGGGCGACGCCGATCAGCGTCCCGGCAAACGCGGCGACCTGCGTTCCGCGGGATTCCGATTTCGTCCACGCGGCAACGATTGCCTGCAGCATGCCTCCGCCGTCGAGCGGTAGTGCAGGCAGCAGGTTCAGCAGGCCGAGCAGGATGTTGACGAAGCCGAGGTAGAAGATGACTCCGACGAGCAGCGATGGGGAGCCCACATCGGGCCTGAGAGACAGCCATGCGAGCAGACATAGTCCGCCTAGGATGAGGTTGCTCGCAGGGCCGGCGAATGAGATCAGGAATCCCTTGAGCGGAGTTCTGGACTGAGAGCGGTATTCGGTGAAACCGCCAAATATGAATAGGGTGATGCCTAGCACCTGCATCCCGAAGCGCTGCGCAGAGATCGCGTGTGCGAGTTCGTGAATTAGCACAGAACCGAACAGCGCCGCTGAGCCGACAAACCCTGCCAGCCATAGCTGACCGTCGCTCCACGCGGCAAAGCGGCCATCGAAGAAGCTGACGTTCGTCCACGCTATGAAGAAGAACGCGAACAGCCACGTTGGGTGAACGTTGATTTTGACACCGCTAATGCGGCCAATCGTGAAGCCTGAATTCATTCGGTCCGGTAGATGGCCGAGTGCGGACGGAAAGCGAACCAGCCGAACCAGAACGATTCAAGGCCAGTCACCCGCTCCAGCACCTCGCCGGAGTCATCCGCAGCCAGCAACCCATCCTCTCCAGTAGTCCAGACTACACCTGATTCATCAAGAATCTGACCGGATTGCGGACCTGGCATGAAGGTTCTGCCGTCTCTTCGGTAGCTGCGAGATAGCTGTGAGTCCGGATCGAAGACTACGACTATCTCCAAGGCACCGACAGCGTCGTTCACCACCCGCTCTTCGCTCAGGGCCGAAAGCGGATACGCAGTTGCCAGGTTCCCGAATTCTACGCCGTATACCCGGCTCTTCTGCTCAATGGCATCGTTGCGAATATATGGAGGGAACCAGATGTCGGGAGTCGAGAAGTAGTCGTTGTAGACGGCTTTCGGGCTATCCGGGTGGTGGTACTGAACTCGGTGTCCCTGCTCAAGCGCCAGAACCCGGGTATCGGGATTTCGAGCGAGCCAGTCTTCCCATGT
>JANQIZ010000271.1 GCA_028281895.1 Dehalococcoidia bacterium | reverse complement strand
CGTCGCGGCCATCCTGCAACACCGCTGGCTCCTTGCGACGGCAGCAACAGCGGTCTTCGTGCTGATTCCGTACTTCGCTGCAGGTGATCCGCCGGGCGTGGACGCGCCTTCGTTCCTCCATTTCGGCTGGGTGTTTGAGCAGTGGATCTCCGGCTCTGGAGCCTCGTTCGGATCTGACCCGTGGTGGTACGGCGGACTGCCGTATCTGCAGGCCTATTCACCCGGCGGGTACGGAGCTGCTGGCCTGCTAGCGGCGGCGACTCCTCTTTCGATCGCGGGCGCGTTCAAGCTCACGATGGCCATCGGCCTGACGGGCTCTGCGACAGCGACATTCTGGCTCGCGAGGACACTGGGGCTGAGCGGGATGTTCTCTTTCCTTGCGGCCGCTCTCTTCCTGTTCTCATACCCGGTGATCGCAGGCATCGGCATCTTCGGATGGCTGCCAACTCTCGCTTCCATGCCGTTCGCAATGGCGGCGTACATCGCCATCGAAAAATGGGCCGTTCGTCCGTCGAATCGGCAGATGATCTATGCCGGAGCACTGCTCGGACTGGCGCTCATTGCGCACCACATGACTGCGATCGCCTTTGGCATGGCCATCGCCGCGAGGATGGCCGCGGTAGTGATCGATGACAGGGAGCGTGCTGGAGATGCCGCGCGTGGTGTAGTGCTGATGGCGGTGCTGCTCACCGTGACATCCGCATGGTGGGCGATTCCTTTCCTGGCCAACACCATCTCTGTGGGATTCCAGAGAGAACTTCCGGGCAACTGGAGCTTCGGCGCGGTCACGTTCGTCGCCTCCATCTTCGATCGCGGAAAGATTGGGATCGAGACATTCCCTTCCTACATCGGCTACATCCAGGGCGGACTCGGGATCATCGGCGGCGTCTATGCGTTCGCCAGTCGGTCACGCTTCCGAGGGCTCGCGATAGCGGCTGCATTGCTCTTCTGGTTCTCGATGGGAACCAGCCTGAATCCACTGATCAGGGTCTATCCAGCCAGCGGGTTCGACGTCTCGAGATTCGCCTTCTACGTCGCTCCGATGCTTACCGTCCTTGCCGCGCATGTTGTCCAGCGAACGTTGCAGCAGCCGTTACTCGGAACACGGCGCTTCGCACCTGCCGCAGCGGTCGTTATCGTTCTTGTCTTGCCCTTCACAGACCTGCTCGCAGCCCAGGAAACGCTTAATCCAGTTAGCCAGCCGCCAGAGGTTGCAGCATCTATCGAATGGATCGATCAGAACGTGCCCGCGGATGAGAAGGTGCTTGCTGTCGGCTACCGGAACTGGGACGGCCACTGGATACCGCGCGACACGGGCATAAGAATCATGGACGGCTGGTACGACGAGGGCGCTTCCAACTGGCGGAATGTGCGCGACTACCGCTTGATGGGCTGGCTGGGGGATGTCGATGCCGAGCGGCTGCACGAGATCATGAGACAGGAGCAGACTTCATATCTCGTGATAGTGCAGTGGGACACGACTGACAGTCCGGCGTTGTTTGAAAGTGCTGTGGGAGCCAGGCCAGACCTGTTCGAACTACAGGACAGTCTCCTGCTGACAACGGTCTATCGGATTCGATAGGCGAGGCTACGGAGCCTGGCCGACGAGAGGCGTCGCATCGCCGGGAAGCAGAGAGGGAGTCGATTCGCACACCGAATAGCTGACACCGCAGGACCCACAGATCAGCGAGCCCTCGACGATTGTCTCTCCCACTTCATCGAGAACTGTCAGCCGAAGCTCGGACAGACACACAGGGCAGGCGAGCCGCCCAACCAGCTTCTTGTTCATCGCAAGACCCTCCGTAACCTGCCGATCCTCACGCAGCACGAGCCACACTAATGCTCTTCTTCAGTAGCCAGACATGGCTCGGAGCGACGGGTAGAGCGGCCTGCATCAAAGGCTCTGGCAGCCTGTTTGCCAGTTTCGTCAGAAACGATCCATTCCGCGCCTGCGATCGTCGCGAGATCGACTCAGCCGTGATGTCGATAGCTGTCAACCCGGCATCGACTGCCGTGCGCTCCAGACGCCCTCTTGTCAGCGGACTGACGCGGAAAGCGTCGCCTCTTCGCGAAATTCTCACCGCCGTGTCAGCCACGCGCTGAGGCAGCCAGGAGAGGAACGGCAGCCTGTAGTGAGGCTCGATCAGCGTGTACTTGCTTGGAGTTGCCATGTAAGCGATACCGCCGGGAGTCAGCACCCGCTCGATCTCGCGAAGTAGCCTTGACTGGTCGATCACATGCTCGATGACATGATTGGCCATGATGAAGTCAAAGGTGTCTGACCTGAACGGCATCGCCTCGCCGGAGCCAATGACGAAGTGCGAGCGGTCTGCGATCGCATCATCGGTCGTGTCCATCAGGACGTAGTCAGCGCCAATGCCTTCCGCCACCGCCTTGCCAGTGACGCCTGAGCCAGTCCCGATGTCGAGCAGCAGCGGTCTGCGGCCGAAGACAGGCCGGCCATAGTCCTTCAGGGTCGCGGCGATTGGCGCCGCCTTGGCGAGTCTGCCCGATAGGTCACGAGCAGCGAAAGAGCTAAGCGAAACATCCTTCAAGCCGCTTCTCCTTCGATGCTCAGGTCCTCGATTTCGACCCGGCGACCGTCGATCAACTGCTGGTAGATGTAAGCAAAGCGCGCCGCAACACTGTCCCAGCTGTAGTTGCTGTTCATATATGACAGGGCAGCGCTCCCCAGCCGTGAAGCCAGTTCCCGGTTCTGCAGCAGTTCGACCACTCGAAGACCGATCTGTTCAGGAGATTTTTCGTCCACAAGCAGGCCGGTCTCGCGGTCCTTTATCACATCTAGAATTCCGCCCACCCTTGACGCCACGATGGGCAATCCACAGCCCGCCGCCTCGAGCAGAACTACGCCAAGCGCTTCGGTGTCGCCGCTCTCGGCAATTACTGATGGCGCAACGAAGACGTCTGCCTCGCGGTAGTAGCCGGGCAGGTCGGAGTTTGGGACGGCGCCTGTGAAGGTGACCGCGTCTCCGATGCCAAGGCTCGACGCCTCGTCCTGCAGCGCTGAGAGCCGGGGTCCATCGCCGACCACGGTGAGCTTCGCTTCGAGGATGGCATCGCGGATGCCTGGCATTGCTCGCAGCAGATACTCAACACCCTTCTTCTCGGCCAGCCGTCCTACAAAAAGGATCCGCGCTTCTTGGTGTCTGTCACCGGCCTGTAGCTGCGGTGTGCCTGAGAAACTGCGCAGATCGACGCCCATCGGAATCGTCGTGGACCGCTTGCCGGTCAGCTCCATCACCGCATCGCCCATAGCTGTGGAATTGACAGTAATGGCGTCGTGCCGGTCGGCCACGAACCTGACCAGATGCTTCTTAAGACCTGTCTTGCTGGCGAACACGTCGCCGCCGTGCGCGGTGAGAAGCTTTGGCGTCGTGATCCACGACGGCAGCACCGCTGAAGTGATGCCCTGCGGGATGAACCAGTGGGCGTGGATGAGATCGAACTTCAGGCGCCTGTTCAGCCACCATGTGGAGAAGAGCTGCGATGCGAAGAAGGCCGGGACAAGGCCCCACCTGAACGGATTGCCTCGCAGGTTCTCGAGTATTCCTCCGCCGTAGGCCAGCGTCTCCAGCGACTCAGGCGCGTACCTGAACCTGTGGACATACAGTGAGCCGAGGTTTTCTCTGGCAGCGGCGTCTTTCGCGTGCGGCGCAAGCACATGGATCTCGTAGTCCATCTGTGCCAGTCGCTCGGAAAGCTCATACACGAACGGCGGCAAAGTATCGCCTTCCCAGCGTGGAAACGTAGACGCCATGACGAGGATGCGTTTCATGCCTGTTCTGCTCCTGTGTGATGCAGAGAGACGACCGCGCCGTTCTCCCTGGTTCGCCTTCGGTTGATCGCAAATACCGCTGCTTCGACAATCCCGACGAAGACAAGATCGGCCACAATGAGGATCACGCGGCTCGCGGCGACGATGGTCGCTGCTACCGGACCGGTGAGAGCGGGTCCGACGAATGCGAGAGCAACGCCATCACGCACGCCGAGTCCTCCGGCTGAGAAGACGGAGATGTAGCCGGCTCCTGCGCCAACGCCCCAGGCTCCGGCGAGCAGCATCGTTTCTGTCGCCGAGTTGTCGCCTACCGAAAGGGCGACGAGGATGAAGAAGATGAGCTGGGCGAACGCGTGTGCCCAGTAGGCGGAAACGACTGCCGCTAGATCGCGACTGCTCGGCTGGCCAGCACCTGCAAGCCACGGCGAGACCTTCGATGCGGCAGCGGACAAACGGCCACTGGTGTTGCCTGGCTTGCCTTTGCCAACTGTCATTCGAAGTAAAAGCCACGATCCACCGGCTCCGGCCATGGCGAGGAGCGGTGTGAGCGTCCAGTGGAGCCATGCCCCTGCAAGGAACGCGACTCCGAGCAGCGTGATCGCGCTGTACGAGATCGCTGCTTCAAGGAATGAGCTGGAGCTGATCGACCGGCTCGATATGCCTGCTCTCTTGCCGTAGAGAACTCGCCCGCCGAACATCCAGACACGTCCGGGAACATAGCGTGCCAGCCAGCTCCTTCCATACATCGAGTAGAGCGCTGGATCGTTGAGCCGGACCTCGGCTTCCGACTTGGAGCGCACAAGTCTCAGCAGCCAGATCCACAGCACCGGCAGCA
>JANQIZ010000187.1 GCA_028281895.1 Dehalococcoidia bacterium | reverse complement strand
CGCGAGAGCGGCGCAGGCAAGTTGCCTGCGCCGCTCCTGAATCTCGTCTACTCCGTCTTATGGCACAACCAGTCTTAGCTGGCAGCGCTGCAGACGGTGTCGATGATCAGCCGGGTCACAAGGTACGGGTCGCAGTTGGCGTTCGGCCGGCGATCCTCGATGTAGCCCTTGCCATCGCGCTCAACCTGCCACGGAATCCTGACCGATGCGCCACGGTCCGAAACTCCGTAGGAGAACTGGTCATAGCGAGCCGTCTCGTGAAGGCCGGTGAGCCGCTGCTCGATGCCATCTCCGTAGTTGGCGATGTGCAGCGCAGGCTTGCCCTCGCCACCAAGCGCCTCGGCAGCGGCGACACATGCGTCGTAGGATTCACGCATCTGGTTAGTCGAGAAGTTAGTGTGGCAGCCAGCGCCGTTCCAGTCACCTGCAACCGGCTTCGGGTCAAGCGTCGCAGATACGGGAATGCCCTCGGAGCCGGAGTAGTCCTCGGCGATCCTATACAGCAGCCATCGTGCGAGCCACATCTCGTCCGCGACTCGCGGCGCGCCAACCGGGCCGATCTGGAACTCCCACTGGCCTGGCATGACCTCAGCGTTGATTCCAGAGATGTGCAGCCCGGCGTCGATACATGCCTGCAGGTGATCGTTCACTATCGGACGGCCAAAGATCTCGTCCGCGCCAACTCCGCAGTAGTATCCGCCCTGCGGCGCAGGGAATCCGCTCTTGGAAGGCCAGCCCAGGGGAATGCGGCCCTCGTAGAAGGTGTACTCCTGCTCCATCCCGAACCAGGTGTCGAAGCTTCCGTACTTCTCAGCTGCGGCAGCACAGGCGGCACGATTGTTAGAGGGGTGCGGAGTCATATCTGTCTGCAACGTCTCACAGAGGACAAGCTTGCTATCGCCACCGCGAACCGGGTCCGGCGTAACAAGGACCGGGCTGAGAACGACGTCTGACGAATCTCCAGGAGCCTGGTTCGTGCTGGAGCCGTCGAATCCCCAGATTCCTGGCTCCTCCCCATCCGCGACAACCTTGGCCTTGGAGCGAAGCTTCGCAGTTGGCTCCGTACCGTCAATCCAGATGTATTCAGCGATGTAGCTCATGTCTAACTCCGTGCCACACAGTCTCGTGGCCCAAACCGATCGGGGCATCCCCGGAAACTTAACTTAGCGAGAGGTTGTTTCAATCGTGTTTCACAACACAACGGATCAACTCTGATCACTCGCTCCAGAAGCGGCGCGTACCTTATCACCACTTCATCCGGCTGCCCCGGCAGGCCGCGACAGCACGACCAGAGCGGTAACATCTTTGGTAATGAATCCAGATCACATGGCAATCCTGGAGCTGGGAGCCAGCGCTGTCGACGAATGGCGCCGCGACAACCCCGCTAACCGTCTCGATCTCTCAGGCGCTGACATGGCCGGCGCGCAACTGGCCGGCTGGAACCTTGGCCGCGCAATCCTGGATCATGCTGACCTGAGCGATGCCGATCTCTCTGGCACCGATCTCTCCGAGGCTTCGCTCAAGAACGCCCGACTGCGCGGCGCAAAGCTGTTCAAGTCGATGCTCTACCGAACAACGCTGGCCGGAGCCGATCTCACTAACGCCGACCTGCGACAGTCGAACATGTACCGCGCTGTGCTCAAGGGATGCTCAATCGAAGGAGCACAGTTCAAGGGAGCGCAAACCTTCAAGGTGATCTGGCCTGCGGGTCACGGCACGGTGCAGGGCTTCAGGTCTGCGAGCGATCCTGCAGCTAACTAGCCAGCCAGCGATCCAACCGCCCGCATCAGCGTCTCTTGCACCAGCAGCTCGTGGTCCAGAGTGCGCTCCGGCTGCGTCTCTCCCTTGATGTTGCGCACGAACGAGGCAAAGCTTGCGACGTAGCGGGCACGCGGCTCCAGTTGCACATCGTTCCACCCGGCAGAGTATCCATCCTTCGCTTCTGAAAGATTCAGGCGCAGAACGCTCGCAGGCTCCATCGGCTCAAGAATCGCAGTGCCTTCCGTGCCGTACACCTCGAACCGCCGCGCCATTGGCTGCACCTCCATCGCGGCGATGTCGACAGTTGCGATAGCCCGCGGGTACTCCATTACAGCCAGAGTGTTGTCCATGAAGTCGCGAGTCTCGCTCGCGGCGTTCTGGAAGAACGAGGTAACCCTGTTGGGACGGCCAAGCAGCCACACCACCTGATCGAGCATGTGGCCGCCGAGGTCGTAGAGGATGCCGCCCCGCTGGTGTGCTAATCCAGCCCGTCCAAGAACCGGGTTTTCCTCGTTCGATTCGGGCAGCCATGTCGACATGTGGGCACGCACCTGGAAGACGTGTCCAAGGAAGCCTGAGTGGGTCCAGTTGGCGATGCGCTCGAAGCCGTCGTGGTTGCGGAACATGTAGCCGAGCTGGATCAGCACTCCGCTTCGCCGCGCCTCTTCCACTACTTCGTGAAAGCGCGCATAGTCGTCGCCTGCAGGCTTGTCGTAGAAGGCATGCTTGCCCGCACGGACGATCTGTCCGGTGTGAGCAAGCGCCTCGCGATTGGCGCCCTCTGACGACACAGCGACAATTTCAGGATCGTCAAGAATCTCGGAGATGTCGTCGAACCAGTGAACAGCGGACCACGTCTCGTCTCCGGAATCCTTCAGTTGGCGACGGCGGTCCGGATCAGGTTCGAAAACACCCTTCATCTCGACTTCCGGATGCGCTGCCATCACTTCGTACACGCCCTTCGCGTGGCCGTGCTTCGTGCCTATTTGCGCCATCTTCAGCGTGTCTGCCATTCGTGGCTCCTGGAACTCTCTGTGACGAATATCTGGTTGCTCGGCCGGGAGTTTATCGGCAGAACAGCCCAATACGACTGTCTCACATAGCTCAGAATCCAGGCAAAGAAGAAGGGCACGCCTTTGCGACGTGCCCTTCTTTCATGGCGAAATTGGGCGATTTGCCAGCCAGTGGCCAGGAGCTCGCCCTTCAAACCACCGAGGATGAGATCTTAGGACTTGCCGATCTTGAACATCTTCGTTCCGCAGGTCGGGCACTTGCCCTGGGTTGCGGGTCGGCCGTTCTTCATCGTGATCTGCTCGGGGCTAGACATCTCGCGCTTGGTCTTGCACTTCATGCAGTAGGCTTCCATACATTCCTCCCTTGGTGGCCTTGCGACCCTGCTGGACTCCGCTGTCACGACCGGAAAATGCAGTTGGCCGTGAACTTGAGTGCAACTGGACACTACTACATCTTTCGCAACTTGTCTCTAGTTGGAATCCAACTGGAGCCGCAACTGGCGGGATCAGAAGCGGATCGAAGCCTGCGATAGGCACGGTTTTTGGAACAAATCCAGCGCTTAGCGCCCGTTTACTAAAGTAAACGGGCGTTTACAGGCCAGTTCTTCATCTGGAATCGAACTTGGGCCAACTGGCCTCAATTTCACGAAATCCTGACCTGAAAGCGCCGACTACGGCACTCATCGCCTGTTTTCCCAGAATTTCTGAACTTGGCTCAAGTTCGGATAGAGACCGGCAAATCGAGCATCGCGAAGGCTATAATCCTCTGGTTCGGACACTCTCGAAACATCGGGCGGCGCAGTGAAAACCGCGCCACCTCAAATCGCACGGCAGCCAATCTTGTCCTCGACTCCAACCGAAGAATCGATAGTCACGCTCAAGGCCGAAGCCCTGGATCAGCTTGCGAATGCGGCTGATGAGGCATCGGTCGAATCCTGGCGAGTTGAGTACATGGGCCGGCGCGGACGCCTCACCGGCATTCTCCGCAATCTGGGCTCGCTTGACCCGGATCAGCGACGCGCCATAGGCGCAGCCGCAAATCGGCTGAAGGGTGAGTTGGAATCTGCTCTCGATGAGCGCGCAGCCGAGATCAAGCGCTCAGGCAGCTCTCAGCCCAAAGACGCAATCGACGTCACCTTGCCAGGCCGTCGAACGCGTCGTGGTGGGCTGCATCCGTCGACGCAGATCATTCGCGAAATGCTGGACGCCTTCAACGAGATGGGTTTCCAGACGGTTGAGGGCAATGAGGTTGAGCTGGAACGCTACAACTTCGACATGCTGAACATCCCTGCCGATCACCCTGCTCGTGACATGCAGGACACCATCTGGATCGATCGTGAACGCGCGTCAGAAGACGGCGGCGTGCTGCTCCGCACACAGACATCTGGGATGCAGCCACGGATCATGGAGAAGCAGGACCCGCCTGTGCGCATCGTCTCTCCAGGAAAGTGCTTCCGCTTCGAGGCGACCGACGCCACACACGAGTGGCAGTTCCACCAGGTGGAAGGTCTCGCCGTCGACGAAGGTCTCTCGTTCGCCGATCTCAAGGGAACGCTCTACGAGTTCGCACGCCGCATCTTCGGTGCGGATCGCAAAGTGCGGTTCCGATGCGACTTCTTCCCGTTCGTCGAGCCGGGTGTCGATATGTCGATCGACTGGAACGGACGCTGGGTCGAGATCCTCGGAGCTGGGATGGTCCACCCACGCGTGCTGAGGAACGTTGGATACGACCCTGAGAAGTACACCGGCTTCGCATTCGGAGTCGGTCCTGAGCGTGTGGCGATGCTCAAGTACGGCATCGAGGACATACGCCATTTCTTCGGCAACGACCTGCGGTTCCTGACCCAGTTCTGAGGTCCACAGCCCATCTACGGACTAACACTCACCCAGCAATTTCATTGATCTCCGGTTACTCATGAAAGTCCCTCTCTCCTGGCTCAAAGACTACGTCGACATCACGGTGTCTCCAGAAGAGCTCGCTCACCGGCTGACTATGGCTGGCACCGAGGTCGAGAAGATCGAGTCCACCGCTAACTGGGACAACGTGGTGGTGGGACACGTGCGGGCGGTGAACCCTCACCCGAACGCAGACCGACTGCGGCTGGTGACGGTGTTCAACGGAGCCGAAGAGGTTGAGGTGGTGTGCGGAGCGCCGAATGTTGCCGCAGGCCAGACCATCGCCTACGCGTCAATCGGCGCGGTCCTTAGAGACCCGTACTCAGATGATCCCGACGCGACTCGCCGACTGAAAAAATCGAAGATCAGAGGCGTTGAGTCGCAGGGCATGGTCTGCTCCGAGAAAGAGCTCGGCCTCAGCGACGAGCACGAGGGAATACTGGAGCTCGACACCAGCGCTGAGCCTGGCACGCCGCTCGGCGAAGTGCTGGGCGACACCGTCATCGAGGCAGAGCTGACGCCCAACAGGCCCGACTGCCTCGGAATACTTGGAATCGCGCGTGAAGTCGCTGTTCTCACCGGACAGGAACTGCGGCTGCCAGAGACAGATTTCGCCAGCGAAGACCCTGCAGCATCGGTACTCGCATCCGTCAAGATCGATGATCCCGATCTCTGCTCTCGATACACCGGAACAGTTATTCGCGGCGTCAAGATCGGCCCATCACCTGCCTGGCTCGCAGACCGTCTCCGCGCCATCGGAGAGCGGCCGATCAACAACATCGTCGATATCACCAACTACGTGATGTTTGAGCTTGGCCAGCCGCTTCACGCCTTTGATCACAATCGGGTGAAGGATCATGAAGTGATCGTCAGGCGAGCAAAACCTGGCGAGAAGATCGTCACGCTGGACGGCGAGGAGAGAAAACTCGACGGCGAGATGCTGCTGATCGCCGATCCCGAGAAGGGAATTGGCCTTGCTGGCGTAATGGGCGGAGCCAACTCTGAGATCGACGAGTCGACAACCGATGTGTTCCTCGAGTCTGCCACGTTCAACGGCTCGAACAATCGGCGCACATCAAGCAGTCTGGGACTGCGCAGCCAGGCGACGCTGCGATTCGAGAAGGGACTGCGATCCGGCCTTGCGGAGGTGGCGCTGAGACGGGCAACGCGGATGATTCTCGAACTCGCAGGTGGCACCGCAGCAAGCGGAATCATCGATGTACATCCGGGCAAAGACGACGAACAGGAGTCGGTCCCACTCTCCAGGGAGAAGCTCGGACGAGTGCTTGGCGACTCGATACCTGAAGACAAAGTGATCTCCACCCTCGAATCACTCGGGTTCGGTGTGAAATCGAACGATGCTGGCTGGGATGCGAAGATCCCGTACTGGCGTCCAGATGTCACCATTCCAGAAGATCTTATCGAAGAGCTGGCTCGCATAATCGGCTATGACGAGTTCCCGGTAACGCCACCGGCGGGCCGTGTGCCGACATGGCAGCCACGGCCTGAGACCACGGTCCGCGACAAGATTGCTGACGCGCTGGTGCGCGCCGGAATGCAGGAGATCATCTCTTACTCCGCAACGAACGAAGAGGGTGAAAACAGGGTTCCGCTGCCGTCAGACACTCTCGATTTTGTTCGCATACTGAATCCGATCTCGTCCGACCATGCCACGCTGCGGCGCACTTTGCGCGAGAACGTGCTGAACTCAGTGGAGCGCAACCTGCGCACATGGCGTGGGCCGATCGCGCTCTTCGAGATTGGCCACGTATTCGGCTCAGCCGGAGAGGGACTGCCGCAAGAGCGAATCATGATCACCGGCGCAGTTGCAGGCCCGGCCAATGACCCTTCCTGGTCTGAGCAGCCCAGACCGAGCGACTTCTACGATGCGAAGGGTGTCATCGAATCATTGCTCTCTGAGCTTCACTCCGAGGGCGCTTTCGCAGCAGCGGAAGACCCTGCATTCGTTGCCGGTCGTACAGCAGAAGTGACCGTTCCAACAGCGGGCGGAGTGAGGATTGGCATGGTCGGCGAGGTGCTGCCAGAAGTGCTGGCGCGCTTCGACATCGAGACACCTGTCCACATGTTCGAGATGGAGCTGGACGCGCTGCTCTCGGTTGAAAAGTCTATTGGACCGCAGGACATCTACTCACCGACCGTTCGCTACCAGGACTCCGCACGAGACCTCGCACTGCTGGTAGACCGAACAGTCGCTGCCGCCGAGGTGATCAAGATTGCCAGCAACAACCGCCTTGTCACAGGAGCTACGGTCTTCGACGTCTTTGAGGGCAAGGGGCTTCCGGAAGGAAAGAAGTCACTCGCGGTGCGGGTCGTCTACCAGTCGCCAAACAAGACACTGACTGCCGACGAGATATCGAAGGCGGAATCCGGCATCCTGCGGTCGCTTGAGCACCAACTGGGCGCAACTCTCAGGACTTAGCCCGCGGCGTTCGCAAGCGTCGCCAGAGACACATGACACCGCACGATCACAAAGCGCACGAGGAGAGGCCTCACAGGCACCACTACGACGCCGAGATGCTGAGCGTTGAGGACGCGCGCGAGCGAATCCTCTCGTTCTTCAGCCGCCTTGAGCCTGCTGAGGTAAGCCTGCTGGACGCGCTCGATATGGTCCTGGCCGAAGATCTCGTTGCGCCACAGGATGTTCCGCCCCTGGCCAACTCCGCGATGGACGGCTACGCCGTAGTCGCGTCTGACCTGTCTGAGGCATCGGAATCGTCACCTGTTGACCTGCCTGTCGCCTTCTCAGTCGCAGCCGGCCAGCTTCCTTCGGCAGCGCTAAAACCTGGATCAGTCGTCCGCATAATGACAGGAGCACCTGTTCCCGACGGCGCCGACTCCGTAGTGCCGTTCGAGGACACGGATGAGCTGGAGCGGCGCAAGAACGGCAACGCAGCCGAGGACCGCATCGGCATCAAGCTGGCCGCTCAGCCAGGAGACAACATCCGTGAGGCTGGAGAAGACATCGCAAAAGGCGAAGTCGTGCTCCGCTCAGGAAGCCTGCTAAGGCCGGGCGCGATCGGCGTGGCGGCCTCACTCGGGCGCTCGCACGTCATGGCATATCGCCGGCCAGTAGTAGCCATCATCTCGACGGGTGACGAGCTTCTTGATCCCGGTGCGCAGCCACAACCCGGCAAGATCTACAACTCCAACGCATACAGCATCGCCGCTGAGGTCAAGCGCTACGGCGGAGTGCCGGTCATATCCGGCATCGCACGCGACACCGTCGAATCACTTGAGAATCGGCTGGCCGATGCGGTCGAATCTGCAGACATGGTCGTCACATCTGCCGGAGTGTCCAAAGGCGACTACGACGTAGTCAAGGACGTTCTTGCGAAGAAGGGCGAGATCGCTCTATGGTCCGTGCGCATGCGGCCTGCCAAGCCGCTCGCATTTGGGACGCTTGATGGCCCAGGTGGACGAAAGGTCCCGCACCTGGGCCTTCCCGGAAACCCGGTCAGCGCGATGGTCGCCTTCGAGCAGTTCGGCAGGCCGGCGATACACCTGATGATGGGCCGAAGCGAGCTGCAGAAGCCGTCGATTGAGGCGATCCTTGACGATCCAGTCAACAATTTCGACGGCCGCCGTGTCTATGCGCGAGTAGTCGTCTACCGCGCTGAGAGTGGTGAGCTGCGTGCGCGGAGCACGGGAACACAGAGTTCGGGAGCGCTCACATCGATGTCGGCAGCGAACGGCCTCGCAATCTGTCCTGACGATGTGGCTAAAATAGAAGCAGGCGAAACCGTGACCGTAGAGATGCTCGATTGGCCCGAGGCGGTCTTCTCAGGTTTCGGCCCGGCAAGATAACCACGTATTTCAAGAACATACAGCGGACCACCGCGCAGCGCGCCACCTAGGCGCCGAGAGAGATCCAGATGACAACCGACAGCAGCACCGTCGAAGGCTCAGTCCCCGTAGTTGATCCTGATGCCAGGTACCAGGTGGACATCAAGGGCTTCGAGGGCTCAGGCCGCTCGTTCCAGTACTCGGTCTACACACGCATGTCCGAGCGCGGCATGGCTCAGCTTGGCGGCACGGCTACAGAGATGCCGGAGTCGTTCGGCACGCCGTCCGAGATTATGAAGATCGTGGGATCGATCTGCTCAAAGGAGCCAGACTACCTGCTGCCGGGCACTCCGATCTCAGAGGCGGTCTTCCGGCTGCTGATCGCGAATGGCAACCGCCCGATGTCGCTCATGGACATCCAGAGCGGCCTCGCTGCGGCATGGGCGAGCGTGATCTACCTGAAGAACCTCTCAGACGAGGTGGTTCAGCGCATGCTGGACGCGCCTAACGAGTACTTCATTCGCCGGGTGGACTAGCCAGCAGGGCGAGACACTACCAGCGGAAGCCTTCCATCCGAAGGACTTTCTCCCACACCGCTTCTTTGATCGGCTCAGGCAGCGTGTACCTCTGCAGGTAGCGAACAAGCTCGGCTGAGCTGCGCCTGTCGGGCTTCTGGCCACCCGCGCCGTGCCGATACCGCATGTGCCCGGAAAGGCCCTGCGATGTCTTGCAGACAGCCCCGCAGATGACGCAGTCCGTTGGCGATGGCTCCTGCCTACGACCGCCGTACTTTCGCTGCAGCTTGGCTATGAGCAACGCCGTAGAGCGGGGAAGATTCGGCATCGACGAGAACGATGCCAGCGACTCGGCCTTCTGCTCCCGCGCCCGGTCTATCGATGCTGACCATGATGCGTCGGAGTGCCGGAATCGAATGTGGCCGGCGAGTCCTTGCTTTGATCTGAATCCGGCGCCGCACTGTTCACAGATCGCTGATCGCGTGATCGGCCTGCGGTTCGATCCCGTGCTTACAGGCCGTGGCTCTTGTCGTGCTTCTTCCGGAGACGTCCGAGTTTCTGGCGGGTACGTTGTGACCAAATCGAGTAGCTCCCAGGTTCGTACTCCGGTCCAACGGACGACCCCGCGGTCTTATCCGGTACCGGTAGGAGCCAGTATCCAGTAAAAGAAGCTACTCGCTGCAAGAGAATCCTGATCCGAGATTGCCTCAAATCTCAGCAAAACGCGATTATTCCGCACCATCTCACCTGGAACTGTGAATCCGCTCTCGCCGAAGAAGGTGCTCCCGCGGGGCAGGTCCCACGTTCCCGCTTCCTCGCCGTCTACGGAGACTCGGAGCCGTATCGGGGCCGTCGCGTCGTAGCGCTTCACAATCGTCAATGACTGTCCCGGACGAGCGGCGA
>JANQIZ010000227.1 GCA_028281895.1 Dehalococcoidia bacterium | reverse complement strand
GCATAGCGTTCCATGTAGTTGTCCTGCACTTCGACGTCCGACTGTGTGAAGAATCGGAACACCTGGGTCAGCAGGTTGCGCTCGGCATCGGTAAGACGGTGCGACCAGTCCTTGCAATCCTCGCCCAGCGGAACTTCCTCGGGCAGCCAGTGGATTTGTTGCTGCATGCGCCAGTACTCGATAGCCCAGGGGTAACGAAACGGTTTGTAGCTCTTGCTGGGCGTCATCAATCCCGGCAGGTCCAGGAGGTCGATCTGGGATTCGTGTCGCATCATCGATTGCGGTCTCCGGTAGGCACGTGGTTCATTGGCAGGCCAGGCATTCGTCGTAGTCTGCAGGCGTTGTAACGAGCTCGCGTTGCGGCCACGTCTTTGTATTGTCGGCCTCGACCCCGGCGTACCCGGCACGCTGCACCGACTTCGAGCGGCAGTAGTACAGGCTCTTGATGCCACGCTCCCACGCCAGCCAGTGCAGCATCAGGAGGTCCCACTTGTGCAGGTCGCTGTTCAGGAACAGGTTGACGGATTGGCCCTGGCATATGCTGCGCGCCCGATCGGCAGCCAGGTCGATAATCCAGCGTTGATCGATCTCGAACGAAGTGCGGAACACAGACTTCTCGTCTTCACTCAGGCAGTCGAGGTGTTGCACCGAACCGTCGTGCTGGAGGATCGATCCCCAGGTCGTATCGTCGTCGAGACCTTTTTTCTGGAACAGCTTGCGAAGCGCGGGATTCTTTACCGTGAATGAGCCGGACAAGGTTTTGTGGGTATAGATGTTGGCCGGAATCGGCTCGATGCACGCGCTGGCGCCGCCGCAGATGATGCTGATGCTCGCGGTCGGTGCTATCGACAACTTGTGGCTGAACCGCTCCATGACTCCGGCCTCGGCGGCATCGGGGCAGGCGCCGCGCTCTGCGGCAAGCGTGATCGAAGCCTTGTCCGCCTCGGCACGGAGATGCTGGAAAACGCTCATGTTCCAGCTCTTGGCGAGCGCGCTCTCGAAGGGAATGCCCTTGTCCTGCAGGTAGCTGTGAAAGCCCATCGCCCCAAGCCCGACCGAGCGCTCCCGCATCGCAGAATACCTGGCCTGGCGCATGCTCTCCGGTGCGTTGGCGATGAAGTCCTCGAGAACGTTGTCGAGAAAACGACACAGGTCTTCGATGAACTGCTCGTCCTGCTGCCATTCATCCCACTTGACCAGGTTCACCGAGGCAAGGCAGCAGACCGCAGTGCGAAGCTGCCCGGAATCGTCACGGCCGGTCGGCAGGAGAATCTCGCTGCACAGGTTTGACTGGCGCACTTTCAGGCCGAGACGTTGCTGGTGCTCGGCCAGCGCCCGATTGGCGGTGTCGACGAACAGCAGATACGGCTCGCCTGTTTGCAGGCGCGTTTCCAGTATTTTCTGCCACAGCTCACGCGCGGATACCGAGCGCAGGGCTTCGCCCGTCGTAGGGCTGCGCAGGTCGAACGGCACATCATCCCGCACCGCGTGCATGAACTCGTCCGTAATCGCGATGCCATGGTGCAGATTCAGACTCTTGCGATTGAAGTCGCCCGACGGTTTGCGAATCTCGATGAACTCCTCGATTTCCGGGTGGTGGATATCGATATACACGGCCGCCGAACCGCGCCGCAGCGAACCCTGCGAAATGGCCAGCGTCAATGAGTCCATGACGCGCACGAACGGAATAATGCCGGACGTCTGCCCGTTCCCCTTGACCGGTTCGCCTATCGACCGGACGTCGCCCCAATAGGTACCGATTCCGCCGCCATTCGAGGCCAGCCAGACATTCTCCGTCCAGGTGCCAACGATACCGTCCAGGCTGTCCTCTACGGCGTTCAGGAAGCAGGAGATCGGCAATCCGCGCTTCGTACCGCCATTGCTCAGGATCGGCGTCGCCGGCATGAACCACAGTTTCGACATGTAGTCGTAAATGCGCTGCGCGTGGGCCTGGTCATCGGCAAAGGCCCGGGCAACCCGGGCGAAAAGGTCCTGATACGATTCGCCGGGCAGCAAATAGCGATCCCGCATCGTCGCCTTGCCAAATTCGGTCAGCAGGTCGTCTCGTTGCGGCTCG
>JANQIZ010000211.1 GCA_028281895.1 Dehalococcoidia bacterium | reverse complement strand
TCAACGCACTCACATTCCACGAGGTCTTCGCTGCCGGAGCGGCCTACTACGGAATTGCCGACTTGGCCGTGTTCCTTGGCGAGACCCACAAGTTCGAGTCACGCTACCTCGATTCGCTCATCGGACCATATCCACAGGAGAAGCAGCGCTACCACGACCGATCAGCCATCAACTTCACAGATCAGCTGAGCGCGCCGATGATCATCTTCCAGGGCCTTGAGGACAAGATCGTGCCGCCATCACAGGCCGAGATCATGGTGAAGGCGCTGGAGCAGAACGGGATCATGCATGCCTATGTTCCGTTCGAGGGCGAGCAGCACGGTTTCCGCAAGTCAGAAAACATCCAGCGTTCGCTCGAGGCGGAACTGTATTTCTACGGAAAGGCGCTTGGCTTCATACCCGATGGCGACATCGAGCCGCCGGAGATCAAGAACGGGTAAATGACAAGCGCTAGACGTGTCGCGGTGATGCTGTGACTACCTTGCCTAAGGCTTCTCTCCCGTAACCCTGTTAAGCATCTCGAAGAACCCGCGTTTTCGATCGTCGTTCAGGCCCCAGTTGATCGGCGGGTTCTGGTATCCGACGCTGTAGTCGCCGTATGCGGCAGAGCCGCCTGCGCCGGGCCCGGGATCGAAGAAGCCCCAGCCTGCTCGATGCGCCAACGCCACTGCGAAGTTGTTCACCGGCTGATCGAAATCGAAGTGATCGTCTTCGTTGTAGACGAGCGGCTGGCCGTGATAGGTCGCTGCTGCCCGAACCGCATCGACGCGCTCGCCGATCACCGGCGGATCGGATATTCCGTTGCCGTGCAAGAGAATGAAGTCGGACACATCGATGACGACGTCGGTTGGCAGCATTCGGCGCGTGAAGCTCGTGCCGGCCAGCAGGCGACGAGCGTTGACCGAAACCGATTTCGCAAGCTCGATCAGCTCATGCACACGCGGCGGCGTCAGAACTTCATGTTCGTAACGCGGCACGTCAGCCTCGTTGTTTACCTCGATCACCACGTTCTCAAGACCGGTTTCAAGCACCCACCCGCAGGAGTTCTCAACGGCTCGCCTGACCGCTGATTCGTCCTCCAGCCGCTCGTCCTGGCCGAAGTAGAAGATTCCGAGCACAGTCACCATTCCGGCTTCGTCTATGGCCCTGAGCAGTCTCTCAGCCCGTGCCATGAAGTCAGGGCGCAGCGAGCCGTCAGGATTGATCGCGCCAGAATCCCATGGCTGTGATGCCTGGTCGGGCAGTCCTTTCCAGATCTCGGCTTCAGTCGCGCTGGGGTGAACCTTTCTGATCCGAGCGATGAGATCCGCAAGCCCCTCTTCATCGCTCCTGTAGTAGCCAAGCGGCGATGCGCCCTGGAGATTCACGTCGATGGCATCGAGTCCGTGCGCACGGTACGTCGGCAGCATGATGATCAGCTCGTCCGTGTTCCTGTCAGCGTCCCACTTGCCAGTGTCCGGATAGCTCCACAGGCTTCGGGTGAGCGGGTTCGCGTCATCGAACAGGCCGTTCGCCATGCGGCTGTTCAGCAGCAGCCCTTCGACGCTGCCGCCGTTGAATGTCTTGCCTTTATGCGTCGCCTCGCCATTGATCAGCCAGTTCTCGCCATCGATCGTGACTCTAGTCATGTGTTCTCCGTGTCCTCTGCGACTCGATTCCCATCGCCGTGCCGCGCCTGCCATTGCCGTGCGCACTCGATCCTGCTCTCTATCGCTGGGTGCGAATGAAAAACGAACTCCACCAGTCGATTGGGCCGCTTCTGCGTCATGTTGATATCGGCGAGTTTCTCCATCGCTGAAGCGAACGCTTCCGGCATTCTCGTCACCTCAAGCGCATACACGTCTGCAGCGTGCTCCATGCGTCGAGAGATGCCATTGGCGATAGGCAGCGCGATCAATGTCACGAACCCGGTCACCAGCAGCAGTAGAGGCAGGTTGGCGATGTCCGAGACTGACCGGAAGCCGAGAGCATCGGTCCATGCCTCAAGCGCCACGTGAACCGCGTACAGCGCCGCGAACACAAGCCCTGTCTGGATCGCGAGTCCTTTCCAGATGTCGTGATGCACCTGGTGTGCCATCTCATGCGCGAGCACGACCTCGATCTCGTCGGCAGTCTGCTCAGCGATAAGCGTGTCCGAGAGCAGAATCCGGCGCGTCCTGCCCCAGCCAGCCAGCGCCGCGTTCGCCTTGCGCGTCTTCTCGCCGAGCTTCCAGACATAGACCCCGCGTACATGCACTCCCAGTCGTTCGGAGAGAGCCAGCAGTCGATCCTTTAGCTCGCCGTCTGACAGTGGTTCGAACTTGAAGAAGATGCGGAACAGCAGCACAGGCGCGAGCGCCGAAAGCACTACGAAGAAGAGAGTGAACGCGGCCCCGGCGACGAGCCACCATGTGCCTGGTATCTCTCGCAGCAAGTAGTAGATCAGCTGAACCGCTGCGAGTACGAACACTATCTGCAGCGCCTCACCCTTGGCCCAGTCCTTGAACCACTGCCTGCGTGATGCTCTGGAAAGGCTGAACCTTTGCTCGACAACCAGGCCGGAGTAGTAGTCGAGCGGAAAGGTGATGATCTCCGATGCGGCCGCTGCGATCAGCACATAGATGAGGACGACGAGCGATGCGACGCCTGTCCAGTCCTCAATCACATCTCGCAGGTCTTCAGACCATCCCGAGAACAGGAATATGACCGGGAGCGCGATCGAGAGAGCGATGTTTGTGAGCGAGATGCGAAGCTTTATGCGCTCGTATCGTTGAGCATCCTCGCCCTGCAGCTCAGGCGCGCCGTCCTGCCGCGCCTGGCTGTCACCTGTTTTAGTCGACTCAGTCATCGTCACCTGGTCACTCAACCGCTCTGGTAAGGCCTGCAATCGTACAGAGAACAGCGATGATGCGGCGTTCTATCGCCACAGAGCCCATCTCCCGAGCTATCATCGGCGCATCATGCCAGTTAGCAAGATCATCGATAGCTTCGCGGATGCCGTCGCCGACATTCCAAGCGGCGCAGCGGTCATGATCGGCGGATTCGGTGGTGCGGGCGGCCAGCCCACTCGCCTCATGCTCGCACTGCGCGACCAGGGAGCCACGGACCTGACGATCATCGGCAATGTCGCAGGCATCCCGGTCACTACCTACTACGGCTGGAGAGAAGGCTCGGACGATCCTGAGCCGGTCGACCAAGGGATGTTCTTCGCAAGCGGCC